>JAJYYS010000086.1 GCA_021800745.1 bacterium | reverse complement strand
AGAACGGATACCGTACATGCGCCTTCAGCTCCGAGAACAAGTTCTATCGGGTTAACGGCAAGTTCTTCGCCTCCGGAGGCCTCCGGTTCGTCCGTTATAAGCGTATGTTTTCCTGTAATAATCTGATTCTGCAAATTATTTAGATGTTTTACTTTTACTTTGACTAATTCCGCTTCGGACATTCTTGCTCTCCTTTTCTCCATTAAAATTAATCATATTCCAGCAGTTCCTTTCTTACCCTGTTCACGTCGCCTGCGTTAAGTTCGAAAGGAAAACTCCTTATATTTTTTGGAGACGAATCTCCGAAAGGTCTGTTGCATGCTGAAATTTCCGTCTTTCCCGGACAGCCGGTAGTCTGAAAAGCCGCACCCTTTTCTATTATTTCGGCTACGTTTTTAAACGGTATCCCGAAATCTGTTATTTTTCCGTCGTCCTCGAATTTCATATCTTCCGCCCTGCCCATATCGTAGTCTATTATATGTCTCGCAACCTGAATTCTTCTGTATTGGCCCGCCGGACACTGAGGATGATTTTCTAATCTAGAACCATTTTCCCGATAAAAAGAAAAAAGATGCGACCTTGCGCCTTTATCTCTTACCGTCTGCATCCTAAAAATCATTTCCCGTTCCGTTTCGCCCAAACCGACTACAAGATGGCATCCCACCTTATTTTTACCGAATACGGAAACGGAATATTCCAGTATATCGTTATATTTTTCCCATCTGTGCGGACCGCCGACTCCTCTTCCCCTGTATTCGTCAAATAATTCGGGGGTTGCGGCATCCAGCGCAACCGTTACCATATCGGCGCCGTATTCTTTAAAGCGGTCTATATCGGCATGCTTTAATATCGTCGGAGTCATAAGTATGGAAACCGGACAATGCAGTTCGTTCGCAAATCTTTTTAAAATCGTGAAAGTGTCGTCTTTTGCTCTTTCGTGCGTTATCATAGAAATACAGATTCTATCCACTATATTATTCTTTTTAAGGGTGGATTCGATAATATCGTCCGTTTTAAATACCGGCCAATCGACTCTTATGAAACTCTTATCGTTATATTCGCCTTCTCTAGATTTTTGAAGCCCGCAATATGCGCAATTTGCCCTGCATCCTTCGTCGTAGGTTAGAAGAACGTTTATACAGTGCAGGCAAGCGTTGCGGTAAAAAATGCCCGGTACGAAATCCATCGTCATCGCCGCCGCAAGACTCACTTTTAAATATTCGGGGGAATTGCCGGAAATATTATTCTTTCGGATTTCATTATTTAAGTTCAAATTTTCTATAGTTGCCGTTCCATTCATATCGTATATCGCCTCCGATTTAATTTTCATTTAAACATTTTAAATAAAACATTAACCCCGAGCGAAGTTTCTCCGTCGAACCTGCCCTCGTAAGCATCTTCTTCTTTTTTGTATTTATAGCATAAAGGCGATGAAATATCGATTAACAGAGCTTTTACTCCACTTTCTTTAAAGGCGTCGTTTCTTTTTATATAAAATTCTTTACAGCAGAATCCTATGTAAGACTTAACGCCGTTTATTTTAAGTTCATTCAGGGTTTCGACGAGGTTTTCGTAATTGATAACGGTTTTAGGGACAATCCCGTATCTTTCCGCAAATTTATAGGCGGTTCCGGTTTCGCATTCGCCGCAGGATATACATTCGTCTTTATTTCTGTATTCGCAGTCCGCTTTTTTAGCGCAATAAGGCAGGAGAATATATTCCGCGGACGAAATATCCTCGGGCTTCATTCCGTTTACGAAAATAAATCTCGATAAATCTTCCTCTTTTATCCCCGTACTTTTAGAAAAATTAACCTTATTTATTATCTGAATAATTATATTGAAAAAATCTTCCTTGCCGATATTCTGAAATTCAGGCTTAAATTTTTCGAAATAATCATCTATTTTAAATATCGCTTCATTTAAAGCCGTATCTTTGAGGCAGCTCTCTAAATCATTAATTGTCCTTGCGGGAGAAACAAAATAGTCGCCCGTAAAATAAATATATTTTAATAAATTTCTTTTTTCATCGACCTTTGCGTAAGTCTTAAAAAGACCTCCGTCGCATTTATATATTTCCGAAACCATTTTTGTTTCTACGGGGTCAAAATCATTAGAATAAACCCACTCTTTCGACCCGTAAAAAGAACGGTTTTCTTTTAGAAAATTTTCTTCTTCAGGCGAGAGTTCCGATTCGTAAAAATCTAAATCTAAATGTTCTTTGAACCCCGAAAGAACAGCCGATTTAATCAGGTTTAAATCCGGTATATATCCTAAAATATTTTTAACGGAGGTTATTCTTGAAAGAATAGAATTAAAATTTTTAGACGTCAATTTTTCTACGGGAATTTTTAGCGATCTCACCATATTTTCAGGATTAAAATCTAAAAGGAGCGTTCCTTGAAAAAAATAAACCGAAGATTCATATGTGCCGCCCGTTCCCGAAATCTTGCGTCCCTCAACTTCTATATCGTTTCGCGGCCTGAATTCCGCATTGATTCCAAGCCTGTTTATTCCTTTGGCAAAAGCGGCGCAGATATTTTCCGTTAAATCTTCAAGAGTTTTAATCTTAATGCTTTTAGAAGAAAATACGAGCTCCCATCCAAGCTGAGTCTCGTCAAAATATATAGCTCCTCCTCCCGTAATTCTTCTGCCTATATCGATACCGTTTTCTTCGCAGTAATCTCTCCTTATCTCGCTGAATACCGACTGGTGGTATCCCGCCAGAACGCATGGTTTGAACCTTAAAAAACGCAGGGTATCTTCTATAAATCCCTCTTTTCTAAGTTCCAAGAGAGATTTATCCATGCATATATTATACGAAAAATCTTTCAAACCGGTGTCTATTACCCTGAACTTATTCATTTAACCGCCCATTTCTATGACCGGTAAAGCCGTTTCGGAAAAAATTAAAGAACAGCAGACTTCGGAAAATTTAGGTTTTAATCCAAGCTTAACGCTGAACGGTATAATACCTTCGGAGGGATATGCAATGCCGTTTAACCCGGATTTCACCGCCAGCTCTTCTATTTTGAATTTGCTTAATCCGTAAGGTCTTTCGCATCCCAAAAGAACCGGAGTTTCGGTAAATTTTTTGCGCGCGTATAAAAACACTTCTCCGATTTCTTCCGCCGCCGGCGGAAGAATATTTTCCATTTTAGTATTATGCATCGGCATAAACCCAACTAATACCAAAGAAGAAATATCATAGTTTGAAATAATGTCGATAGCGTTAAATTCACCGGCAATACGTCCGTGTTTTAAGCCTATTACCACATGGGGAGAACACGGTATTTTTCTGTCGGATAAGTATTTCAAAGAATTCTCGTAATCTTTAACCGCGGCGTTCAAATGGTATATTTTGCGTATAGTATCTTCTTCGCCTATTATATCGAGCATTGCCGAATCGACGCCTGCGTCCGAAAGGCCGTCGGCAATCTCTTCGGTTATAAGTCCGCAATGAACTATTACTTTAAGGTTTAAATCTGATTTTATTTTTTTAATGGTTTTTATATACGGTAAAATATCGACTATACCTTTGCTGTTGGAGCCCCCGCTAAGTAAAAAACCGAGACCGCCGGACTCATATATTGCTTTAGCCCTGCCAAAAAGCTCTTCCGGCGTAAGCGCCGGAGCCATAGATTTTAATATTTCGGCATTGCAGTGTTCGCATTTTAATGAGCATGAACCTCCGGTAATGGAAAAAGGCGGGAACGAATCGGATTGGCTGTTTTTAAAATCTTCTGTTTCGTAAGATTTTATACTCGGAGCGTAAAAATTTATTTCCGAATTAAAATATTCTTTCCTGATATTAAATCCTTTTAAATATTCGTCGTTTATATCGTCATTATATTCATAAAAGCTCATATTTATCTCTTTTTGCAGATTATATCTTCTTTTTCCAGCTTTTTTATATAAGCGTTGACGGCCTCTTCCCCCGTAGGAAGGGAATTTACGTCCGATATCGACTCGGGAAGCGGCTTTAGTTTTACTATCCAGCCTTTTCCGTAAGGGTCTAGGTTAATGATATGAGAATCGTTTTCCAGCTCTTTGTTTACTTCGACGACTTCTCCGGCAAAAGGCATCGGAAAAGGACCGACGTATTTTCCGCTTTCTATAGTCGCGGCGCTCTTGCCTTTTTTGATTATTCTGCCTACAGGCTTAACGTCGGCGTAAAGAATTTTGCCGGCTAAAGACTGGGCGGGATCGGTCATTCCGAACGTGAAAGTGCCGTCGGCGTTTTTTCTGCCCCAAACCTGATTTTCTATATCGTAATAGAGGTCTTCGGGAATATTGCACTCATTAAAAATAGGCATTTATTAAATCCTCCTCTCGCTTTTTCATTCGCATTTAATCCCGTCGGCTTCTATCTTTTTTTTGTATGCTTCCACGGCTTCTTTTCCGGTAAGAAGATTTTTCTTATCGGCTTCTATATTGTCGGCTTTAATCTTGCATACCCATCCTTTGCCGTAAGGGTCGGAATTTATCAAGGATACTTCTTTGACGGCGTCTTCGTTTATAGCAGTTATTTCACCTGAAAACGGAGCGGGAACCGGACCGACGTATTTGCCGCTTTCTACAGTTGCGACCGATTTAAGCTGGGCAATTTTTTGCCCGACTTTTTTTGGGGTCAGATATAACAGTTTGCCTGCCAAGCTCTGGGCTACGCTCGTCATCCCTACCGTTACTATTCCGTCATCCTGAAGCTTTCCCCATACGTGTTTTTCGACGCTGTAGTATAAATCTTCCGGAATATCGCATCCGTTAATCTTAGACGACATGATAAATTCCTCCTTGAATTAAGTTTATTAATTTGAATAATTTTTATTTATAATATACTACAAATTTTTATCATTCTCAAGCATATATATTTACCCAAATCCCGATTTAGAAATTTTTATATATGAATTACCTGAATTACTTAATTCCGTCATTGCGAGAACCCGTCATTGCGAGCGTAGCGAAGCAATGACTAAATGGTGCGCTCGCAATGACGGAATATTAGAATTTATTTTTGTTTTATCACGCAAGTCCTTTGGATTTTAAAACTTCCATGGGATTTGAAATCGGATCCGATAATTTAAGTTCTTTCGGCGATTTTCCGATGCTTAGACCTATAAGCTGAGTAAAATATACCACGGGAAGTTTTGCCTTCCCGCCGTGCGCTTTGATTATTTCTGGCTGTTTTATATCTAAAGCCGCTCCGCATAAAGGACACGGAAGCACCAGCATATCCGCCCCCGCCTCTTTTGCCGAGGATAAAACCGCCGCCGATAAAGTTGCGGATAGAGATTCGTCCTGAAGGGCGTGCGCGCCGCCGCAACATGAAGCGGCAGCATGAAATTCAACGACTTCTGCCCCTGTCGCTTTCAGGAGTTCGTCCTGAAAATAAGGGTTTTCCGAATCGTCCCTTTTGCTTTTATAGCCTGTTTTTGTTATTGTCTTAGGTCTTTCGTATAAACATCCGTAATAAGAAGCAACTTTAAGACCTTTAAGAGATTTCTTAACAGCCGATTTTACTCTTTCCGGTCCTATTTCATTATAAAACAGTTCAAGAAAATGCCTCACGTCCATATCGCCTTCATAGGTTCCGTAACTTACGTCTTTAAGAAAATCTATGACGTCTCCTTTAGCGCCGGCATTATCGTTCATTGCCTCATTTACCCTTAAAAGACTGTGATAACAGCCGTTGCAAGGGGTAACCACCGCATCGACGTGAAATCTCCCTTTCGCCGAATCCATTACTCTTGCCGGAAGCATATAGGAAATCTTTTCGTTAGAGCCTTTTGCTTCGAGAGCGCCGCAACAGTTAAAGTCTTCTATTTCCATTAAATCTATCCCGAACTCCTGAGCGACTATTTTAGTCGATTCATCGTAAGCGCGAGCCATTCCTTTTAAGGAACAGCCGGGGAAATATCCTATTTTCATTGTAATTCCTCCTTTAACCTCTGGGAAACTTTCTTCCAGTCTTTAATCCTGCCGCCGAAAAGCTTTATTCTTCCGCTGGTAAGCATTTTGAAACCGAGCGATATCTGGTCAGCGCTCATCATATCTTTAAGTCTGCCGGTTTTGGAATAAAAATCTTTTACTATTTTAACTTCGTCGATTCTTCCGTCTTCTATAACCTCATCCATAAAAATTTCGTCGAAAGCTTCATCGTTGGTGAGTTTTCCAAAAACTTTCCTATTCTCTAAAAATTTAGCTATAGCTCTTACTACTTCCTGCGTGTTTACGCCTCTGGGGCATCTGTGCGTGCATCTCTGGCATGATACGCACTTCCAGACTAAATCTTTGTTTTCGTTTGCTAAGATATCGTAATGTCCCCTTCTGACCAAGTCTATAAATCTCCGCGGATTAAATTTATCTACAAAATCCGGAAGGGTGCATCCGCCCGAACATGTTCCGCATTGGTAACATTTTACGATAGTAGAACCGCCCGGAAGTTTTTTAACCTCGTCAAGAAATTCCGTCGTAACGTCCTCATATAATATTCTCGACGGCAGAAACTCTTTCCAAATGCCGGTAAGCTCTACGCCGTCTATAACCATTTTATCGGTATTTTCCGCCATTGCTTCCTCCTTATATATAAATATATATAAATCTTAATATAATTAATAATATAACTAATAATAATTAATTAAGATGTTTAATTTTTTAAACTGCCTGCTACCTTTGCGGCAACAGCGGCGCCTTCGACGATACAGTTTTCTATATCCATGGGACCTTTATCCGCGCCTGCTATAAATATTCCCGGCTTTGAAGATTCATTAGGGCTCAGGAAATCGTCCTTAGGAGCAAGGAAGCCGTAGTCGTTTTGTTTAATTCCTAGCACTTTAGCGGCGTCTATAGTTCCTTCGCCGGCGGCCATTCCCGCGGCAAGAATAATCATATCGAC
>JAJYYS010000085.1 GCA_021800745.1 bacterium | reverse complement strand
TTGGAGTTAAAACGTCGGCTACGGTTCTTTTCGGACATATAGAATCAAACGAAGATTTGGCGTATCATTTAAGCCTTATAAGGCGGATTCAGGATGAAACCGGCGGATTTACGGAATTTATCGCTTTGCCGTTTATTTCGCCTAAAACGTCCCTAAGGAAACAGGTAAATCAGACTAAAATCTACGATAATGAAGCCGTGCTTAAATTTTACGCAATTTTAAGATTATATTTAGATAATTTTAAAAATATTCAGGCAAGTTGGCCGAAAATAGGCGTCCACTCAGCGTTAAAATCTCTTGAATGCGGCGTTAACGATTTCGGCGGAACTTTAATGGAAGAGAATATTACAAAGAGCGCCGGAGGTAATTTCGGCGAATATCTATCCGAAGGCGAAATTATAAATTTAATAAAACGGGCAGGCAAAATTCCGGCGAGAAGGGATACGTTATATAATTATATAAATATAAACGTTAGTATTTAGTAAAATTTATGAAAATCGAATTAAACGGAAATGAATATATTGCCGGAAACGGCATTACTGTTCAAAATTTAATCGACGAACTGAAACTTAATATTAAAAGTACCGCCGTAGCCGTCAATAAAACTATAGTTCCAAAAAGCTCCTACGCCGTCTTTACCCTGAACGAAAACGACAAAATAGATATGGTAACGATAGCTCCGGGCGGTTAAAAAAGAGAAAAATATAATTAGAAAAATAATATATAAACACAAGGAGGGTCCATGGAAAGCAATATAAAAGAAAACGGCGACGTATTAAAAATAGGAAAATATACTTTTAAATCGAGACTTCTTATAGGGACGGGGAAATATCCGGATTTTCAAACCATGAAAGACTCAGCCGACGCTTCCGGCGCCGAGATAATTACCGTTGCAGTCAGAAGAATAGATTTTAACGCAAAAGAAAATTTACTGTCCTATATAGACCTTGACAAATATATCCTTTTACCTAATACCGCAGGGTGTTATACGGCGGAAGATGCCGTAAATACCCTCAGGCTCTCAAGAGAACTGGACGTTTTTAGAACCGACCTCGTAAAACTGGAAGTTATAGGCGACCCCAAAACACTTTATCCGGATAACGAAGAACTGCTCAAAGCCGCTAAAATTTTGGTAAAAGAAGGCTTTACGGTTATGCCTTATATGATGGACGACCCGGTTCTTGCCAAAAAGCTAGAAGATATAGGATGTCCGGTAGTGATGCCTCTTGCTTCGCCTATCGGTTCCGGTCTCGGCATCAGAAATCCTTATAATATTAAAATAATTAAAGAAACCGTATCCGTTCCGGTAATAGTGGATGCCGGAGTAGGAACCGCTTCCGACGCCTGTAAAACTATGGAACTTGGCGTTGACGGCATTCTTATCAATACGGCGATAGCCGGAGCCGTTAATCCGGTTAATATGGCGGCTGCAATGAAAAACGCCGTAGAAGCGGGCAGACTTGCATATTTGTCGGGACGTATCCCTATGAAACTTTATGCTCAGGCTTCTACTCAAATGGAGGGAATAGTATTTTGACCGACAGGACAATAACTGAAAAGGAAACCATGAAAAAAACAGGGGCTAAAACTAAGGTAAAGGCAAACGCCGGCATAAGATTAAATAGGTTTATCGCTATGCATACAGGCGTTTCGAGGAGAAACGCCGACGATATAATAAAAGAGGAAAGAGTCCTCATAAACGGTAAAAAAATTAAAAATCTCGCCACCGCCGTTAAGGAAGGAGACGAGGTTGCCGTTGACGGCAAAAAGATTAAATATAAAGAAGAGCCTAAAATTTATATTATGCTTAACAAGCCTCAAGGGTATATTACCGCCGTAAAATCGGAAGAGGGATTTAAAACCGTTATGGAACTAATTAAAAAAGAAACCTTAAAATATAAACATATATTTCCGGCGGGAAGACTGGATTTTATGAGCGAAGGTCTGCTTTTGCTTACCAACGACGGCGACTTTGCGTATAAATTAACCCACCCGAAATTCGATGTAGTGAAAACCTATATAGTCGAGGCTAAGGGGGAATTGACCCCGGATCTTTTCAACAGGATTAAAAAAGGCGTTAAACTTGAAGGGGCGGGTCTTTTGAAGCCGGATGAAGTCAGAGTCGTAAGAAAAAATCCTTCCAAATTTATATTGTCGGTAGATTTATCGCACGGAAAAAACCGCGAAATAAGAAGGATTATGGAGTTTTTTAATCTTAAAATTTTAATGCTCAGGAGAGTCAGGATAGGCGGGCTTTATATAGGCGACCTGCCGTCAGGGGAATACCGCATATTAAACCGTAAAACCGCCGAATTGGCCATAGACAATGCGGACAAAACAGAGCTTCGGTCTAAGCCGCAGCAGACAAAGCTAAAAAAACCGGATTCAAAAATATCTGTCACTACCTCTAAGTCTGCAATTTAAAATCAATTCATACTCGCAATTTTAGAGCGATATAGGGCAAGACTGCCAGATGTCGGGGTAATATATATTTCGCCGAATAGTTGAATCTGGCTTAAATTTATCAGAACTAATCTTGCCATTTCAAGAAGCGCAAGAAAATAAGTAAAAAATTCATCTCTGCTTACGCTGTTTTTAACGATTTCGCTAAAAGTTATATTCTGAACCGCATTAAACATTTCCATTATTTCCATTATTTTTTCCTTTACGGAAAAACTTTCTCTTTCTACCTCGTATGTATTTATTCTGTTTTGTGCCTCTGTCATCTTGTTATAGAAATATTTTGAAAGAATAAAAATATTTGCGTCAAAAATAATGCCGGCGTTATCGGAAACTTTTTCAAGCATAGTTTCATCCGCTTTAAACATTTTTATTCCGAATACGTCGCGTCCCAATATGGGCCTGTTATTTAAAAAGTCTGACACTTCTTTGACTTTTCGGTATTCTATAAGCATATCCGTCAGTCCCGTTCTCGGGTCGTCTATATCTCCTTCGCCGTCCTCGTCCTTTTCGGCATCATACTTAGGCAGAAGCGTTACGGATTTAATATATATAAGCTGAGCCGCCATTACTATGAAATCGCCGCCCAAATCAAGATTAAAAGTATCGGAAGACAGTACGGCGGAGTTTTCGTTTAGTCCTATCGCTTCAAGATACTGTCTTGTTATTTCGACTATAGGAATATCGTAAATATTTATTTTATTTTTTTTTATCAGCGTTAAAAGCAGGTCTAAAGGGCCGTCGTAAGCTTCAAGGCTCACTTTTGGATAGAAGGATAATTGCATTTCATTATAAGCTAAGATTTTTTAAAACGATATTGTTTACTATAAAATCAAATGAAACGGTCATAAAATTTCCCGGGTTTATTAGGAGCAATATTAAAAGCAGGAATATTCCAAACGGCTCTAATTTGCTTAAGTAACCGGAAAACGGTTCGGGCAGAAGGCTTACGGCAACCCTTCCTCCGTCTAACGGCGGAATCGGTATGAGATTGAATGTTCCAAGTATGATATTTATCATTATGCCTATGAAAAGCATAAAAGTTACCGGATAAATAAAAAATTTAAATAACAAACTACCGTAAACCGTCTGAAAATGAAAATGGCTTATAAAGTAAGCCAGATATAAATTCATAACCGGAAACTCGAAAAGTATAAGCTTTAGGAAAACAAAGCAGATAAAAGCAAGAAGAAAATTAGTAACCGGTCCTGCCGCCGCGACAAATCCAGTATCTCTTTTAGGATTTTTAAGCCCGTTAAAATTTACCGGAACCGGCTTTGCGTAACCGAATAGAAAGGGAGAACCCATGATAATTAAAAGCAGGGGTAGCAGAATCGTTCCGAAAGGGTCGATGTGTTTTATAGGATTAAGAGTTAATCTCCCTGCGTTTTTTGCAGTATCGTCGCCGAAAATATAAGCTACATAGCCGTGTGAAACCTCATGAAGTATAATGGCGAATAAAACCGGAATTATCGCAATTACTATAAGCTGAATCGTATTATTCATATTTTCTTATTATACGATTATTTTCCTTTATAAATCAACCTTATTTTTATCTCCCAAATCCCGATTTAGAAACTATTTTAGATATTCCAATATTAAGTAATTCTGGATTCCTGCTTACGCGATATTTCCGTCTGCGTTTATCAAAGCATGTCTTTGATGCAGACAGAAATGGACACCCGTTGGGTGAAATCTTAAATCCCCATATTGTCATTCCCGCGAAAGCAGGAAAGTTTCTTTGAAACTTCACGAGACTGAAAGCCGAGAGCGAAGCGATAATCCAGAAAATAAATTTCTAAATCGGGATTTGGGTTTTATTTCCTTTCCATAACTTTCTTATTTTTTAACGGTTAATTTTTCCGGTAAAAAATTATATAATATATAAACCCATGAAAGCAAATCAGGAATTATACCGTAAGCTGAACGAAGACGTCCTCCCGTTCGTGCAAAAACCAGTCAGATATCTCGGGTTGGAAACCGGGACTACCGTCAAAGATATTAAAACTATTCCTTTAAAATTTGCGCTTGCTTTTCCGGATTTTTATGAGCTTGGCATGAGCCATATAGGAATGGGCATAATATACGACATATTAAATTCCGTAGATTATATCGCCTGCGAGAGGGTTTATCTGCCTTATCCGGATATGAACGCCAAACTAAAAGAGCATAACATACCCTTATTTTCCTTAGAGTCGTTCGAAAAGATTAAAAATTTCGACGTAACCGGTTTTTCTTTGCAATACGAGCTTTCCTATACAAATATATTATTTATGCTCGAACTTTCAGGTATTCCCGTTTTTTCTAAAGACCGGACGGGTTCGGACGACCCTTTTATCGGAGCGGGCGGCCCCTGCGCTTTTAACCCTCTTCCGTTGAACGACTTTATGGATTTTTTTATAATAGGCGACGGAGAAATTACGACGGTTGAAGTATGCGATACCGTATTAAAGGCAAAGAGAGGCCTTGAATCCGGAGCGGTCGATAAAACGGATTATAGGGATTACGTAAAAAGCAGACTCGCCGAAATAAGAGGCGTTTACGTGCCCGGATTTTCAAAAAGCGTAAAAAAATCGATATTATACGATATAGACTTAAACCGTAAATTTAACGAAAGCACGGATTCCGATGCGGCTAAGTATATTATTAATAAACATACATATATTAACAAGCACATCGTTCCGCTTATAGAAACCGTCCATAACAGGCTTGCCGTAGAAATAGCCCGGGGCTGTTCGTCCGGTTGCCGCTTCTGTCAGGCGGGTTATATTTACAGACCGGTCAGGGAACGGAAAAAGGATATAGTCGTCAATGCCGTAAAACACGGTTTGCATACTACCGGACTGGAAGAAATATCTTTGTCTTCTCTTTCGACGGGGGACTATTCGGATATCGAAGCGTTGCTTTCCGAATTAGCCGATTTAACATCCGAAGAGAAAATTTCGATGTCGTTTCCTTCTATGAGGATAGGCTCTTTGAGCGAAAATATCCTTAGAAAAACAGCCGCCGTTAAAAGGACCAATTTTACCCTTGCTCCGGAAGCAGGAACCCAAAGGCTGAGGAATATTATAAATAAAAATATCTCCGAGGACGACCTGCTGGAGGAAGCGGCTGGGCTTTCGCAAAGAGGCTTTAAAACCTTAAAATTATATTTTATGCTCGGGCTTCCGTTTGAAAGAATGGCGGATTTGGACGGGATAGCAGGTTTAATAATAAAAATAAAAAAAGTTGCAAAAGGGCTGAATGTTACGGTAAACGTCAATAACTTCGTGCCTAAGCCCCATACGCCTTTTCAATGGCATCCCATGGAAAAGGAACCGGAGCTTAACTTTAAAATTAATTATTTAAAAAAATTGTTAAGACCTTTAAACGTGAATTTCAGATACCAGGACCCTAAAGTCAGTTTCATAGAAGGGCTCATATCGAGAGGGGACGATTTTACGCCTAAAATCATATATAATGCCTATAAATTCGGAGCGGTTTACGACAGCGAATCCAGATTGTTCAACTATGATGCATGGGTTAAAGCACTTGAATACGGATATGATTATCGATATTTATACGAAGAAAAAAATATAGATGTTCCGCTTCCATGGGATTTTATAGATATTTTAGTGGATAAGGAATTTTTAAAAGACGAATATAAAAAATCATATATGCAGAATTTAAAATCTATTTATCCGCACAATGCCGCTCGGACAGACAATTTCATCGAAGACCTTTTAACGGAGAATTGCAGAAAAATTTGTTATTTATGCGGGGTATGCGATTTTAAAACCGTAGGCCCCGTTTATTCGTCAAAAGCGGAAAATATAAAAATGCATAAAAAAAAGCGCAAAGAGGTTATTGCCGAAAATAACGATAGCGGCAATAATTATAATAAAAATACGGAAGCCGCCGCCGAAGGAGTCAAAATAATTCAAAATAATCCCGTAAAATCTTTTTCCGAACTTACGTTTATATATTCCAAAAGAGGAGCGGCGAAGTATCTTGGACATTTAGAAACCGTAAAAATATTGCTTAAAACTTTTAGAGTAGCCCGCCTCCCGATTATTTACAAAGAATCCAAATTTACTTCCAGGCCTAAGGTCAGTTTTTCCAATCCCATACCTTTTATGAGCGAAAGCGACGAGTTATATATTAAGGCGAGGGTAGCCGCGGAATATATCGCTTCAACAGATTTAAATATTCTGCAGGAAAAAATCAACGCAATTTTGCCGGACGGATTAAGAATTATAGATATTAATATTAAATCATCATAATAAGCAGCGTTAACTTTTTATACCGCTAAGTTTGTTTGTATCTATCTGCCAATAAAAGTTTCTGTCTATTGACAAAATATTGAAAATATAATTTAATATATAAACGACAAATAAGTTTAGAATGAATTTATTTGAATCTTTTCGTTATTTATGCGGGAATAGCTCAGTGGTAGAGCATCACCTTGCCAAGGTGAGGGTCGCGGGTTCGAGCCCCGTTTCCCGCTCCATT
>JAJYYS010000084.1 GCA_021800745.1 bacterium | reverse complement strand
AGATAGGTTCAAAAATTATCGCGAGGGAAGAGATTAAAGCATTGAGAAAAAATGTTCTGGCAAAATGTTACGGCGGCGATATTACAAGGAAAAGAAAACTTTTAGAGAAGCAGAAAGAAGGAAAGAAGAAAATGAAAAACATAGGCTCTGTGGAGATTCCCCAGGAAGCCTTCTTGTCTATATTGAAAGTTTGACGGTATTTGCCTTATATAAGTTTTTGGATATTTATTTAGACTTAAGAAAAAAAAATTGGTATAATTAAAAAGTTTATAAATAAAAATCTTTTAGGTTCATGAAATTCAAAATATGAGCAAACATACTCTATGGGATTATTTTAAGGCGGTAATTATAGCTATAATCATCGCCTTAATTTTTAGAACGTTTGTCGTGCAGGCGTTTAAGATACCTTCCGGTTCAATGGAGCCGACTCTTATTCCAGGCGACCACATACTTGTCAATAAGTTTATATACGGCATTCATATTCCTTTTACGAAGTCGTATATTCCGGTATCCCAACCGAAGACCGGACAGGTAATAGTTTTTAAATTCCCTTATGCCGGCAAATATAATCTGCACAGAGGAATAGATTTTATTAAAAGAGTCGTAGGAACGCCGGGCGATAAAATCCAGATTATTAACAACAGGGTTTATATAAACGGGCATATTTATAAATGCGGATATGCGGAATGGAAATCAAAAACTATTTTGCCGGCTTATAGTTCTCCGAGAGACAACTATGGCCCAGTGACAGTTCCGAGAAATGAGCTTTTCGTAATGGGAGACAACAGGGACAACAGTTTTGACTCGAGATACTGGGGTTTCGTTCCGTACAAAGACATTGCGGGAGAGGCATTTATTATTTACTTCTCATGGAACCCGAAAAATCATTTCGATATATACTGGAAGCGTTTTTTTAAATCTATTCCCGGCTGTCCTTTTAAGAAAAATATAGGGTGATCGGTAAAATTGAAGAAAGAAATTATTTTCGACGATAAAGAAACAGGGTTAATTTTAGATAATTTTATAAAAGATATTTTAAATTCGAAAATTAATTTTAACAATGCCGCTATAATCGGAATAAAAAGCGGCGGAGTTCCGTTAGCCGGTTTAATTAGAAAGGCGGTCTCCGAAAGGTTTAATATCGACTGCAAGATAGGATACGTCGATATGACCCTTTACAGGGACGACCCTTTTTCCGTAAAGAAATCCGGAGACGCTACGGAACTGGCTTTCGATATAAACGATAAAGAAATTATACTTATAGACGACGTTATAAACAGCGGCAGAACCGTCAGGGCTTCCATAGACGAAATTTTTGATTTTGGAAGGCCGGAAAAGATTAAGCTTGCGGTTTTTATCGATAAAGGCGGAAGAGAACTGCCGATATGCCCCGATTTTACCGGGAAAAAAATAAGAGCCGGTAAAAAAGAAATAATCAACGTAGATGTTTTAAGCAAAAAAAAATTCGTAGAAAAATATGAGCTTTAATAAAAAAGACCTCATCTCAGTCAAAGACCTTTCCGCATCCGACATTAATTATTTTATAGAAACGGCAAAAGAATTTAAAAAAATATCGCTGAAAGATATAAAAAAAGTTCCTACGCTCAGAGGAAAGACCGTCGTAAATATTTTTTACGAACCTTCAACAAGGACAAGGTCGTCTTTTGAAATTGCCCAGAAAAGATTAAGCGCGGATTCTTTAAGCATATCCATTGCGCAAAGCTCCGTTACAAAAGGAGAAAGCCTTAAAGATACTATACTCAATCTGGAAGCCATGAAACCCGATGCTTTCGTATTGAGGCATTCGGAATCCGGTGCGGCTCATTTTGTGTCGAAATTGACCGATGCATCCGTAATTAACGCAGGCGACGGCATAAACGAACATCCTACCCAGTGCCTTTTAGACATAATGACGGTTATAGAAGAAAAAAAAGACGTCGGGTCTCTTAAAGTGGCTATAATAGGCGATATTTATCATTCAAGAGTAGCCCGGTCGGATATTTACGGATTCTCCAAATTGGGAGCGGAAGTTTATCTTTATGCCCCGCATTCTCTTTTGCCGAGATTAATCGAGCTTAAAAACGTGAAGATAGCCAAGAATATGGAAGAAGCGGTTAAAGGCGCGGACGTTATAATAATGCTCAGAATACAAAAAGAAAGGGCAAGCTATTATTTTATACCGTCGATTGAAGAATACAGGAATTTCTTTCAGTTGACTCCGGAACTGTTGTCGAAGGCTTCCAAGCGGGTTATGGTTCTCCACCCCGGGCCGGTAAATAGAGACGTGGAGATAGCAGGAAGCATAATAAACGGCGGTAGAACCCATATTTTTAAGCAGGTCGAAAACGGCGTAGCGGTTAGAATGGCGTGTCTTTATATATTGCTGGGTTATCTTAAAAATAAATAACTAATAAATTTAACGTTCGAATATGTTATGCAAAAGATTCTAATAAAGAACGGTATAGCCGTTGACCCCCTGACGAAGACGGAAGTAAAAAGAGATATTTATATCGAAGGCGGCGTAATAAGGGATATCCCTTCAAAGCAAAAAATGGGCGGCATTAAGATTTTAGACGCCGAAAATTTTATCGTTTTTCCCGGATTAATAGATATGCACGTTCATCTGAGAGAGCCGGGATATGAATATAAAGAAACCATAAAATCTGGAATGGAAGCGGCGGCGGCGGGCGGTTTTACTTCTATCTGCTGTATGCCTAATACTAATCCGGTCAACGATTCTAAAGTTGTCGGCAGTTTTTTATCGGACAGGGCAAATACCCTCAATTTAATAAATTTATTCCCGATAGGCGCTATATCTAAAGGGTTGCAGGGAACTTCCCTCGCAAATATAGGAGAATTGAAAGAATCCGGAGCGGTCGCGCTGAGCGACGACGGCAATCCCGTTGAAGACAGCGCTCTTATGGGAAGGGCTCTGCTGTATGCCCGCACTTTCGATTTACCCGTAATATCGCATAGCGAAGATTCCAAACTGCGCGGTAAAGGAGTTATTAACGAAGGGGTGATATCCGAGCGTCTCGGAGTAGTCGGCATTCCAAGTATTGCCGAAGAAATAGGCGTAGTGAGGGATATTATGCTAGCCGGCTATTACGGCGCGAATGTTCATATAGCGCATATTTCTACAAGCGGTTCGGTCGAAATCGTAAAAAAGGCAAAACAGGCAGGCATAAACGTTACATGCGAAACCTGCCCTCATTATTTTTCGCTTACCGAAAACGCTTTGTTAGATTATAATACCGATGCAAAAATGAACCCCCCCCTAAGAACCGAAAAAGACGTAAATGCCATTATAAAAGCATTGTATGACGGTACTATAGACGCGATAGCTTCCGACCATGCCCCGCACAGCAAAGACGAGAAAGATACTACGCTGGATGCCGCACCTTTTGGTATCATAGGTTTGCAGACCTCCCTGCCTCTGGCGTTAAGACTTTTTTACGGCAAAAAGATTTCTTTAATGCAGATAGCCGAACTTATGTCGTTTAATCCGGCAAGAATTTTAAAACTTGGTAGGAGAGGCTCTTTGCAGAAAGGATATATAGCGGACATCACCGTGGCGGATATTAAAAAAGAATGGAAATTTACCGAAAGCACCATTAAATCTTTAAGCAAAAATTCTCCTTTTATCGGAGAAAAGTTTAAGGGCATTGCCGTTGCTGTAATCGTCGGCGGAAGGCTCATAGAAACAAATTAAATTTAAATAAAATAAATACCAAAATGACGGGCTCTAAAAAAGAAAAAGCGATATTAATGTTCGAGGACGGAATTTATTATGAGGGGTTTTATGAAGGCAAAATAATAGAATCCGGAGGGGAAGGGATTTTTAATACCGCTATGAACGGTTATCAGGAACTTATTACCGATCCTTCTTATAACGGACAGGTCGTCGTTATGACTTATCCCATGGTCGGCAATTACGGTATAAACGATACTGATTTTGAATCCGAAAAAGTATGGATTTCGGGACTTGTAACAAAAAATTACGTTCAACATTTTTCCCATTATGCCGCTTCAAAAAATTTGGCGGAATTTATTAATTCTTACGGCTATCCGGTTATATCGGGTATAGATACAAGGCATATAACGATTATATTGAGGGATGGCGGACAGTCTAACGTTTATATAGCTCCAAAAGAAGCCGGAATCGGACATATTAAGAACAGGTTGGATGCTTTGCCGAAAATGGAAGGATTAAATCTTGTTTCCAATGTTTCGACTAAGAGCGTTTACGAAAAGAATATCGATTCTCCGGACTTTAGGGTAACGGTCATAGATTACGGGGTTAAATTTAATACCCTGAGATGCTTAAGCGCTATTAAAGCCGACATTACGGTGGTTCCGCATAATTTTTCAAAAAAAGAGATATTAGCTACGGAGCCCGATGGCATTCTTTTGTCGAACGGTCCTGGAGACCCCAAAACAATGTCTGAAGAAGTGGAAACATTGAAAAGCCTTCTCGGTGAAAAGCCGGTTTTCGGTATCTGTCTGGGGCATCAATTGCTGTCGTTAGCCCTCGGTTTCGATACATATAAGCTGAAATTCGGGCATCACGGAATTAATCAGCCGGTTAAGAATATTAAAACCGGGAAAGTAGAAATTACCTCGCAAAACCACGGTTTTTGCGTTAATTTACTTAATGGTAGCACAAATTATTCAAACGCTACAAAACTGACCCATATAAATTTAAACGATAATACTGTGGAAGGCATTAAAAATGACCGGCTAAAGGCGTTTTCAGTCCAGTATCATCCTGAAAGCTCGCCGGGACCAAGGGATTCAAGATATCTTTTTTCGGAATTTAAAGAATTATGTTTAAGCAGCAAAATAGAGTTATAAATACCGCCAATCGCCTTTCCTCCTACATTAATGTTTCTAACGGCGATTTTATTTCAAAGATTGACGCTCTTTACGGCTTAATGGAAAATTGCGGATTATGCCCAAGGCATTGCGGGGCTAAAAGGCTTAAAGGGGAAAAGGGTCTGTGCGGAGCGGCGGACAAATTAAAGATAGCAAGCATAAATCTGCATTTCGGAGAAGAACCGCCTATATCAGGGAAAACAGGTTCGGGAACGGTTTTTTTTAGCGGATGTTCTTTAAAATGCAAATTTTGCCAGAATTATCCTATCAGCAGGTATTGCGCTGGAAATTTTTACGATACGTCGGAACTTGCGGACGGCATGGTTAGACTTCAGGAAAAAGGAGCAGTCAATATTAATCTCGTTACGCCGATGCATTATATGCCTTTTGTAGCGGAGTCGATATTTCTGGCGGGGAAGCGGGGGCTAAAAATCCCTATCGTTTACAACAGTTCGGGATATGAAGAGGCAAGAATGTTGGAACTGCTGGACGGCATTATAGATATATATCTGCCCGATATAAAATATTCGGACGATAAAAATGCTATGAGCTGTTCGGGCGTCGCCGACTACGTAGAAATCAACAGGAAGGCATTAAAGATTATGTACGGGCAGGTAAAAGAATTGAAAGTAAACAAATACGGAATTGCCGTTTCGGGTCTTTTGATAAGGCATCTTGTACTGCCCGAAAGCATAAGCGGATATGCGGATTCTTTTAAATTTATAGCCCGGGAGCTCGGCAGAGACGTTCCCGTAAGCCTTATGAGTCAGTATTTCCCTGCTTATAAGGCGGAATACGACGGCAGATTAAACAGAAAAATTACGGAAATGGAATATTCCGCCGCAGTCAAGGAATTAATCGATAATAATTTAACCGGTTTTTTTCAGAACGATATAAATATTGATGCCGCGGATGCGGTATAAGTTAAATTTATATTAAATATAATAATATTAAAAAAAATAAAATATGCCTAAAAGAACGGACATTAAAAGAATTTTAATAATAGGCTCCGGACCGATAATTATTGGACAGGCCGCGGAATTCGATTATTCGGGGACGCAGGGAGCAAAAGCGTTATCCGAAGAAGGATACGAGGTTATTCTCGTAAATTCCAATCCCGCTACTATTATGACCGACCCCGATTACGCCTATAAAACTTATATCGAACCGCTGACCAAGGATTTTGTCGCCAGGATAATAGAAAAAGAAAGGCCCGACAGCATACTGCCGACGCTCGGAGGGCAGACGGCGCTTAATATTACTTTGGAGCTCTTTGACTCCGGAATAATACAAAAATACGGCTTGAATATTCTTGGAGCAAATATAGACGCGATTAAAAAAGCCGAAGACAGGGAATATTTCAAGAAAAGCATGGAAAAGATAGGCGTTCCCGTTCTGCAGGGCGGTTTTGCCAATAATATGGAAGAAGCGTACGAAGTGCAAAAAAGCATCGGTTTTCCGGTAATTATAAGACCTTCATTTACGCTAGGCGGAAGCGGCGGAGGCATCGCTTATAATATATACGAATTTGCCGACATTGCTTCAAACGGTATAAATTTAAGCCCGATAAGCGAAATATTAATCGAAAAATCCGCAATAGGGTTTAAAGAAGTAGAGCTTGAGGTAATGACCGATAAAGATAAAAATACCATTATAATCTGCTCCATAGAAAACCTCGACCCCATGGGGATTCATACCGGCGATTCTATTACCGTCGCGCCCGTCCAGACTTTAAACGACGGAGATTTACAAAAACTGAGGGACTATTCGATAAAAATAATGGACGAAATAGGTGTGGAAACCGGCGGATCCAATATACAGTTTGCTTTAAATCCGGATTCCGACGAGGTTTATGTTATAGAAATGAATCCGAGGGTTTCGAGAAGTTCCAGCCTTGCATCCAAGGCGACCGGTTTCGCAATAGCAAAAATTGCCGCTAAGCTAGCCGTTGGATATACTTTGGATGAAATTACCAACGATATTACAAAAAAAACGCTTGCGTGTTTTGAACCGTCCATAGATTACGTAGTAACTAAAATACCGCGTTTTACTTTTGAAAAATTTCCCCAAACCGACAGCACTCTTACGACTCATATGAAATCGGTCGGCGAAGTAATGGCTATAGGCA
>JAJYYS010000083.1 GCA_021800745.1 bacterium | reverse complement strand
TTTTTAAATAAAATCTTTATGAGGGTGGCGGCCGCCACCCTCATAGCCTTAAGTACGAACATAATCTCACCGTCTTTCATATTAATGATATTTACAGCCTGGTAAGTATGTTCGTACCTATCTACCAAAATTTATAAATTTTTTATTGACAAAATTTTAAATAGATATATTATATATATGATTATACTTTAATAAGTGATGGTAGAAAAATAAATTTAATCTTTAATTTATTACGGAGGGTAAAAAATTGAAAGCATTAAAAGGAAAAAAAGGCTTAACCGTTTTATTTACAGCATTATTTTTATTAGCGATAAGTTTCGGTCTTTACGGCTGCGCAAACAAACCTGCGCCGT
Source organism: bacterium (assembly GCA_021800745.1). The sequence continues at coordinate 6,697 of JAJYYS010000083.1, read as the reverse complement.
CTAAACCGGCGGCTCAACCTGCCGCGCCAAGCGCTCCTGCCGCAACCGCCGCTCCCGCTTCGAAAACAACGGCTGCCGCACCAAGCAAGACCGCATCTAAACCGGTTTCTAAAAATTTAAAAGCCGCCGCAATGAAAATTATTAACGCGCAGGGTTGCGCAGGATGCCATATCATAAACGGCAAAGGCGGTTCGATAGGCCCTAATCTTGACAAAGAAGGAACGAAAGGCCATTCTATCCATTGGTTGGAAGTTCAGATAAATACTCCCAAAGTTCATTCGCCTAATTCTATGATGCCGAACCATAATCTTAGTCCGGCTCAGTTAAAAACTACAGCGGAGTATCTCGAATCTTTAAAATAAGTTCAATAACTCAATAATAAAGACTATAACATTTAAATTTAACAGGCATCTATGAATTAATCTAAAATTCATAGATGCCTTTTTATATTAAATATTTTCTAATGAAAACAAATAAAAACAAAACCGTTTTAATAATTTTATTGATCGTGGCCGTCGTTTTAGTTTCGGGAATATTTTTATACAAAAACCTTAACGAAAAAACAAAAACCGGCGCGCCGGAAGTTCCGACCGTTAAATCTCTTAAAAATAAAGGCATTAAACTTGCGAGATATCAAAAATTTAAAAAATTCTGGCGATCAATGTATAGAAATCTCCGTAAAGAAAAAGTTGTTTATTCTATTAAACCTCTTTATAACGATAAAATTAATAAAATAGAAACATACGATTTGACGCTAACGTCATATGACGGACTGCAGTTAAAAGGATATTTCGCAATTCCCTACGGGACTAAAGGTAAAAAATACCCGGGAGTTCTTTTACTGCACGGATACGGCTCATTCGGAACTCCGGGGTGGGCGCACTTCTTTGCCAGAAGGGGATATGCCGCTCTTTCCATAGATTTGAGAGGACATGGGAGAAGCAGGGCAGTTTATCATCCGGGTTTTCCGGGGCTTATGACGAACGGCATTCTTCACGTCAAAACTTTTTCTATGGTAAAAATAGTAATGGACTCCCTTGCATCGCTCAGATTTCTGGAACATTTTAAAAATATAAATTCTAAATATATATTCGTTACCGGCGGAAGCATGGGGGGCGGACTTCCTTTGATAGACGCCGCTATAGACCGGCATATTGTTGCCGTCGCCGGAGACGTTCCGTTTTTGAGCGATATTCCAGTCCAGATGCCGCTGGCAAAAATGGGTCCATATATGGAAGTAAAGGCATTCTTGAAAAAGCATCCCGAAGATAGAGCTAAAGTTATGCGGTCTCTTTATTACGTCGATACTAAACATTTTGCGGCATGGATTAAGGCTCCGGTTTTAATCGGGATAGGACTTAAAGACGAAGACTGTCCGCCTAAAGGTACTTTTGTCGTGTATAAATTAATTAAATCTAAAAAACAGCTCTTTATAGCTAAAAACAGCGGTCATGTGGTTCTTCCCGGCTGGAATATGGAAGTTTTTAAATTTTTTGCTCCTTATCTGCCTAAATCTGCCGCCGACGGTTCAAAAAAAGGCATAAAAAATAAAAACAATGAAAGGAAATTTCTATGAAAAATATCAACAGCTTAAATGCCGTAAAGCGCGCGGAAACCTTAATGCCTGGCGGCGTCAGCAGTCCGGTCAGGGCTTTTAAATCGGTAGGCTTATCGCCGGTCGTAATAAAAAAGGCTAAAGGCGGCAGGATATATGATATCGACGGAAATGAATATATCGATTATGTGATGTCCTACGGACCTATGATATTAGGGCATGCAGACGAAAGGGTAGTAAAAGCGGTTTCGTCCTCGGCGGCGGACGGATTCAGCTTCGGCGCTACAACGGAAGCCGAAATAGAACTTGCCGGTTTAATCAATAAACATTTTCCTTCCATAGAGTCGGTCAGGCTCGTAAATTCCGGTACGGAAGCCGTGATGAGCGCCGTTAGGCTGGCAAGAGGTTTTACGAAAAGAAGCAGAATCATAAAATTTGAAGGATGCTACCACGGTCATTCGGATTCCATGCTTGTTAAGGCAGGTTCGGGGGCGCTGACGACATCCGTCCCCTCAAGCGCGGGCATTACTGAAAGCGTGTCGAAAGACACCCTTGTTGCGGTTTATAATGATATATCTTCGGTTAAGGACTTGTTTGCGGCGCATAAAGGGGAAATAGCCGCCGTCATAATAGAACCGGTAGCCGCAAATATGGGGGTAGTTTTACCGGAAGAAGGTTTTTTAAAAAATTTAATAGATTTAGCCCATGAAAACGGTTCTCTTATAATATTCGACGAAGTTATAACCGGATTCAGGCTCTCCTTGGGCGGCGCTCAGGGTTTATTTAATTTAAAACCGGATATTACCTGCCTCGGCAAAATCATAGGCGGCGGACTCCCCATAGGCGCTTTCGGCGGCAGAAGAGATATAATGGAATATCTTTCGCCTGTCGGTCCCGTTTATCAGGCCGGTACTCTTTCCGGCAATCCGGTATGCGTTGCCGCAGGCATTGCGACGATAAAAGCGATAGAGAAGGATGATGCCGTATCAAAGGCAGACGAAGCCGCAAGTTATTTAGTAAGAAGCCTCAAAGACGAACTCAAAAATTTTGATGACAAAATTACGATAAATTATATTTCTTCCCTGCTGACTATTTTTTTTAAGGGCGGAAGCGTAAACAATTTTAACGATGTTATGAAATCGGACACAAAAAGGTTTAAGGAATTTTTCGCATCGGTATTAAATGCAGGAATATTTATGGCTCCCTCGCAGTATGAAGCGGTTTTTTTAAGCTCAAAGCATACTAAATCGGATATAGATAAAACCGTGTCTATTATTTCGGATGCATTAAATAAGATATTTTAACTTCCTCTGAGTTTTCCAAATTTTTTAACCGTGGCGGTATCTGATAACCCTAGCTTTTTCAAGGGTAATCATTCCGTCTTTCATGATTTCGTCAAGAAATGGAAGCAAAGAATTAAGTTTTTCTTCCGTATCCACGATCTCTACGACAACGGGCATGTCTTCCGATAACGCCAGCAGTTTAGCAGTATGTATCCTGCTGTGAGCGCCAAAACCCATTATGCCGCGTATAACGGTTGCCCCCGCAAGGTTAAGTTCGCGTGCCTTGATAACAATCTGTTCATACAGCGATTTGCCTTTATATTTATCGGATTCGCCTATGAATATTCTTAAAAGCATGCCTTCTTCAGGAAGATTCATTATACCGCCCCTTTTATATTTGTTATAAGAAGTTTAGCAATTATAAAACCGATAAAAACCAGAGCTATACCTAAAATATTAGAAGCAAGAATATTAATCAAAGCAATTTTATATTCTCCGTTCCTAATGAGGTTGAAACTCTCTAATGCGTAAGTGGAAAAAGTCGTATAACCGCCCAGTACGCCGATAAATATCGGCGCTCTGAACGGCGAAGGTATATTCGATTCCTCAAAAAGTCCCCATAAAAAACCTACTGTAAATGCGCCTGAAAGATTTACTATAAGGATGCCGGCAGGAAAAACGCCGCCGTAAAACCTATCGCCTATTATTGAAACGACATAGCGCAAGAGCGTTCCCGCGGCCCCCCCCAAAGCTATAAACAGCAGTTTAATCATAAGCGGCAAGCCCACTTGTATTTATTTATTGTGTAATAGTTATCGGCAATATATAAAGACATAGCAGTTTTGCCCACCTGACGAGGACCGCCTACGAAAACCATCTTTTCCTTCAGGTCGTTAAGTATGTCTTCAGTTATATATCTTTCTTTTATAGCAATGTCGTTTTTCGCCATAAATATATCATCCTACTTTTTTTGACTTAAGTCAAAAATTTTATAATTAAATAATATATCATGTTACGAAAATTTAACATAAACGTCATAAAACCGTAATATTCATTTGATAAAATGAATATAAATGTAAACACGGGCAGGCGGCTATTTTACAAAATAAAATAAATAAGGAGACGGTATAAATGGAAAATCCTGCATTTTTTGATAATTTAGTGAAAAGCGCAAGCCAGAACGCTGTTTTAATGAGGTCAAAATTTCTTAATATTATCAAGAGGCAGATAAAATTCTGTCCATCTAAACGCTGTGTTATGAACGTCAAATGCAAATGCGATGAAAACAATTTCGACGTTCTCGTTACGGAGGAAGACATAGAAAAAGTTTACGACAGGTTTGCCAAAAAATGTCCTTCATGCGGTGAAGCAATTAAAATTACTTTTAATTTTAAGAGTTAAATGCGGCTAATTTAAAGGAGGTTTATTTATGGAAACGGCTAAAGATTTAAGAAATGAACTTCTGAACAAGGTTGACGAGGTTGACCTTGTAAAACATCACTTCAGAACTATGTTTACGGCGGGAATGGGTTTTTTTACCGATGCTTACGACCTTTTTATAATCGGGGTCGTTATTGCTCTGCTTACTCCCATATGGCATCTCTCGACTCCGGAAATTGCGGTTCTTGGCAGTTCATCGTTAATTGCGGCCGCGCTAGGGGCTTATATTTTCGGCAGAGTGGCGGATATTTTCGGCAGGAAAGCAATATACGGGCTGGAGGTAATTATTTTGACCGTAGCAGCGATAGGTTCGGCATTTTCACAGGATATTACCCAGCTTATAATATGGAGGGTTGTTTTAGGTTTCGCCATAGGAGGCGATTATCCTATAAGCGCGATAATAATGAGCGAATATTCGAACAGAAAAGACAGGGGAAAATTAGTATCTATGGTTTTTTCCCTTCAGGGAATCGGATTAATAGTCGGACCTATGGCGGCCATTCTCATTTTAATGTTGGGAGTTCCGCACGATATAGCATGGAGAATACTGCTTGGATTAGGCGCCATACCTGCCGCAAGCGTGATATATTTAAGAAGGAAGATTAAAGAAACGCCTTATTACAGCCTTGGAGTAAAAGGCGACGTTTCCAATACCGTTGCCGCAATTAACGATATAACCGGAGCAAAAATTAAAACCGACAAAAATACGGCATTGAATTCAGCGGATAGCAATGGAAACGATGTCGGCATTAAATTAAAAACAAAATGGCACGATTTATTCAAATATCCTAACAATTTAAGGTTGCTGGGGACGGCAGGGTCATGGTTTTTATTAGATTGGGCTTTTTACGGCAATTCTATAAGCTGGCCCCTTGTCATGAAATCGGTCATGCCTCATGCAACGTTTATTCAGAGTCTTGCCCTATCTACCATAGTGTTCGTAGTTTTTGCCGCCCCGTTTTACTGGCTTGCCGCATTCAGCATGGATAAGCTTGGAAGAAAATTTATTCAGATTCTGGGTTTTTTGGGAATGGCGGTATGCTATCTTATAATTTCCCTTACGAGTTTCGGCGGATATGAACTTATTCCGGCAATGTTCATTCTCGTATTCGGCTTAAGTTATATATTTGTCGAATTTGGACCGAATACTACTACTTTTGTTTATCCGTCCGAGGTTTTTCCGACCCCCATAAGAGGGTTCGGAGACGGTATATCGGCAGGAACCGGAAAGATGGGCGCATTTTTAGGTACTTTATTATTCCCTTTCCTTATGGTTGCGATTAAGGTTCAGGGTACTTTTATGGTTCTCGTAATAATTTCGTTCCTTGGGGCAATTCTTACGGCTTTTGCCCTGCCGGAGACTAAAGAAATGTCTTTAAGGGATGTAGCCGAAGAAGAGAGATACGTCGAGGAGGGTAGTCCCACATTATGAAATATTCTAAAGCGGATACGCATATTCATACCAGCTACAGCGACGGGAACAGTTCTCCGGAAGATATCGTCGAGGCGGCGGCGGGCAGGCTCGACGTAATAGCCGTAACAGACCATAACCGGATCAAAGGCGCTTTTAAGGCAAAAGAATATGCGTTAAAAAACAGCTTTCTAGAGGTGGACGTTATTATAGGAGAAGAGATTTCGACGAAAAACGGTCACGTAATAGGCTTATTTTTGGAAAAAAAGGTAGTCCCCGGCAAAAACGCCCAAGCGACTATCGACGAAATACATTCTCAAGGCGGTATTGCCGTTGCCCCTCACCCTTATTATTTTGTTTCATATGCCGAAAAAGGTTACGCGCCGATAAGAAAGCTTTTGTCCGAACTCGATTTTGATGCGGTAGAGGTTATTAATAATTCCAGCACGTTTTCAATTTTTTCCAATGCGGCGGCTTCACTTGCAAACGTATCTATAGGACTTCCTCAGCTCGGAGTAAGCGATGCTCACAGAATGGATTTTATAGGCAAGGGCTACACCGGGTTTTACGGGAAAACCGCATTAGACTTAAGGTCGCAGATAAAAGAGAAAAAAACCACCGCTCATTTTAACCATTATTCTTTGCAGGAGTTTAAACTTAACACCGTCCAGTCCGCCAAATCTTTTTATTTTTATTTCTTTGGAAATAAGGATGACGGCAAAGACCTCGCTTAACCCTACCCCTAATCCTTAATAATTTAAAATATATAACATATTTATTATATGTTATAATAATTTAATAATAGAAAAATATGGCAAATATTCTTATAGCTACGGGCAATGCCCATAAGTTTCAAGAAATTGAAGCGATAATGGGCAAAATTGGCGCTTTAAATTTAGTTTATTTCGACAAAAGTTATCGCGTGGAAATAATCGAAGACCGTGAAACTTACGAAGAAAACGCAAAAACTAAGGTTGAGGGCTACCTAAAATTTTTGGACGAAAATCA
>JAJYYS010000082.1 GCA_021800745.1 bacterium | reverse complement strand
GAGATGTTTCGACGAAAATACAGAAAGCCGCCCCTCTCGAAATCGCCTCGAAACCGACATTGCCGGTTCCCGCGTATAAATCGCAAAAAACCCTGCCTTCTATATCTCTTCCTATTATGTTGAAAAGCGCTCCTTTTAAGAAATCGGACGAGGGGGAAATATTTTTTATATCAAATACGTTGGGAATCTTCCTCCCCTTTAATGAACCGGCTATAATCCGCATCGATAAAATTTACGCTACTCGCCTAAATCCTCAAGCTTTTTCTTGTCGAGTATAATAATATCCCTTTTGTCTAATTTTATAATATTTTGGGACGCAAAATCCTTCAGCGCCCGGGAAACCACTTCTCTTGCCGTTCCGGCGATATCGGCAATTATTTTCTGGCTCAGTTTCTTGCCCTCGAATAAAAGGAGTATTTTCGCGATTCTCTCCTGCGTATGTTTCAGCGAAAGGTCTTCTATGGTGCTCGTCAGATATCTTAATTTTTCCGCCATGCTTCTTATTATGTTTAAAGATACTTCGGGATGTTTGTAAATCAAGCCGACCATGCTTTCGCGGGATAATAAATATAATTTTACGTCCGTAACCGCATCCGCAGAAGCGGGATTAACGTCTTTCACGAAAACGGTTACGTCGTTAAACGAATCTCCGGGATAAATAAGTTTAAGAATCTGCTCTCTGCCGTCCTTGGAAGACTTATAAACCTTAACCGTCCCTTCTGCGACAAAATATATGCCCTTTGATTTATCGCCTTCTAAAAAAACATTTTCCCCCGCCTCATAATCCTCCTCCTTAAACATGGCTTTAATATCGTTCAAAACATCGCCGCTTAAAGATTTAAAATAATCCAGCATTTGAATATTTTCCATAAAGCAGATAAATCCCCGATAAATTTATATAAAAACAAATTATTTATATATTTTTATATATTATATTATAAAATTACGCAAATATGTAAACTATGTAAAATCATATTCAAAGATTTCAATATTTATGTTATAATTAAAATAATGATACATATTTTAAGGAGGTAAGAAATTAAAATGCCTATCAGGGAATACAAATGCAAAGACTGCGGAAATTACATCGAGGTAATTCAGGGTATTAATGAAAAGCCGTTAGAAAAATGCGAACAATGCGGGGGCAAATTAGAAAAACTTATTTCAAATTCAAGTTTCGTACTAAAAGGTTCCGGTTGGTATAAAACCGATTATTCAAGTTCAAGCGGTTCGGGAAGCGGCAATAAAACAAAAAAATCCAAGGAAGAAAATAAAGCCGCTGCGGCTCCTGCTCCTTCATGCTCCTGCGCCGGCGACAGTTGCAAACACTAAAAGTATTATGACTTTGACCTATGTATGTTTTTGAATTTAAAACAAAAATATCAGGATCGGATATAAATTTAGAAATAAAGGCCGACGAAAAGCATATCGAGAAAATAGAAATAATAGGCGGCAACCGTGTAGAATATAAACCGGGAACACCGCCTATTTCCAAAAGCGACTTAAATCTCCTGCCTCATCTTTATAAATTAATAAATCTTTTAGACGACTATTTTTCCTATAAATTAGTGGATTTCAGCGAAATTCCCGTAAATTTTTCTTTATATTCGGATTTTTCCGCAAAGATACTTAAAGTCCTGCGAAACGTAAAATACGGCGAAACCTTATCCTACAAAGAACTTGCGATAAAAGCCGGATATGACGGTAAATATTCAAGGGCATGCGCAACGGCTTTATCTATAAATAAAACGCCCGTTATTCTTCCCTGCCACAGGATAACGGCCTCAGGCGGCAAATTAGGCGGCTGGTCCGGCGGAGGAGGAATAAAATTTAAAGCGGCATTGCTGTCTCTCGAAAAAAACAATGGCCGGTTTCAGCTTATTGCATAAAGCCCTTCTTCAGCCGTTCTTATCCTCTCCGTAAGCCTGACGGGCAAAACAAATATCTTTCCGTCGCCGTAATGACCCGTTTTATTTATCTTTATTAAAACTTTTACGACTTTGCCCGCATCGTCTTCTTTTACTACTAACGACAACATTCTTTTAGGTAAAAAACTATAATCGTTATCGGCTATATCGGCTTTATTATTAATTAAATTCAACCCCGGATCAAGTTCGTTTGCAAGCCCTCCGCGGCCTTTTTGCCTCCCTCTTCCGTGAACCGAATAAAAGGTCATCTGGTCAAAACCTTCTTCGCTTAACGCTTCTTTTGTTTCTTGAATTTTATGCCTTCTTATCACCGCAATAATCTCTACGACGTTTTCTTCAAATTTTGATTCCATAAAAATCCCCGTTAAAATTATATATTTTGTTATAGCCCTTCGGCGCCCGTTCTTACGGTATAAGTATTTGATACCGGTATCACGAATATCTTGCCGTCGCCTATATGCCCCGTTACTGCATTTTCCTGAATAATATCGCAAACCCTGTTTGCGTCTTCTTTATTCACGACAATCATCAGCTCCAGTTTAGGAAGTTCGTCGTAAACTACTTCGCCTACTTTTATCCCTTTTTGTTTTCCCCTTCCGAAAACATGCATCTTTGTAACCGAAACAAAACCGTTTTCTTCAAGTGCCTTAAGAACGTCTTTTTCTTTTTCGGGTCTTATAATAGCCCTTACCATTTCCATAAAGCGCCTCCTTTTTTATGTTAATTATTTTTTATGAATCCGTTAAAATAATCGCTTTCGCTATTTCGCCTATGGGGCGTCCGCTGTTCATACTTAATCTTTGCAGTCTGTTATGCGCCTCTTTTTCGGAAATACCCTCTTTTTTTATAAGTATATTTTTTGCTTTGCCGATTAATTTCCTATCCTCTATATATTGCTTTAAGTTCTCATTCTCTTTTTTGATATCCTGAAATTTCTTAAAATTTTCTATCGCGATTATAGTCTGCGCTAAAATTTCGCTCTTTCTTGCGGGCTTTATTATATAAGAGAATGCCCCCGACCCTTTCAATTCTTCCATATAATTATCGTAATCTTTTACGTCGCCGGCTCCGGCGGTTAAAAAAATAACCGGGACGGGGGTTTTCTCCATAATCTTTTTGCAGGCGGTAATTCCGTCCATCGACGGCATCTTTATATCCATAAATATAATATCCGGCTTAAATTCTTCTGCCGCTACGACTGCCGCCGCTCCGTTGTCGGCTTCATATATATTAGCCGTAACGGAATTTAAAATAAGTTTAAGTTCTTCCCTCCTTTCCTTTAAATCATCGACGACTAAAACTTTTACATTTAAATTTAAACCTTTTTCGTCTTCCATAATTTATGAATGTGCAAGGTTTGTGCCACTTTCTTTAAGAATAATCTTTTTCAGCCACGGAGGCGGGTTTTTTGATAAAACCGCCTGAAGCTCTTCCATAACCGATTCTATTTTATCGTTAGGCTTAGATTTAATCGGATGAATGCCGGATTTTACGACACGGGCGGCCGCAGTGCCGCCGATGCTTTCCACGAAGATAATCTTTAAATCTTGCAACCCTTCGATTTTTTTATCTATCTTACTAAGTTCTTCAATCTCTTCTTCGAAATATCTGTTTTCCAAAAATTTAAAACCGTCCCCGTTAATTTCATATACCGCAAAATTTTTAGCCCATCCAAAGTGGTCATTGATTAAAATATTATCATTTGTCGCAAAGCCTACTTTCATTTCAACCTCTCCTATCTTTTTAAATTAAACTTAAATATTATTCTTTATTCAGTAAATTTGCGCTTTCAACGGCAAGGTTTATAGCTCCCCCGTAAAGTATATAATGTTTATAATTATGCCCTATTTCGTCTATTATCGGAAACCCCGCTCTAAGCAAAGGTATGCCTAAATTTTCGGCATAAAATTTTGCGTTGGAATTTGAAACTATCATATCCACGTTCCCGCAGGTATCAAGCATATCTAAATCGCCTTCGCGCAAATCTAAAAATCTATGTCTAATATCGCCTATAACCTTTGTCGTTATTCCGAGTTTTAAATTTGCGCCGATTTCCGAATAAACGGAAGAGAAAGAGTCTAAAAGATCTACTCCGAGAGCCAGCGCGATTTCTTTTCCCGAAAAATAAAAATGCGAATCTAAATATGCATCCATAAGCCGGCTTCTCTGTCTTTTATATTTTTTCGGAATTTCTTTGCCCGTCGTTTTAGAAAGAAGATTAAAAAATTTATCGCTGTTTTTCAGGCCGCATATATTAGGGAAATAATATGTCTTTAACCCCGTCGATCCTTCAATGTTTTTTACGGCGTCTTTAAGGCTCAAACCTATTATTAAATTAAATTGGCCGCTATAAATATCCGGTAAATCTTTTGCGTCCAATCCGTCTGCCGTAGTTTGCAGATACCCCCTCTCGTCCAGATGACCGCCTAACGACAAACCTAAATCCGGTATCATAAGAGGTTTTAAACCAAAATAATCTAAAGCTTCGCGAAGTTCCAAAAAATCCTGAGGGGTAAATGAAGATGGACAAAAAACATTTATGCTTTTTACCGTTTTATTAGATTTTTTAATCGATTTGCCGTTTTTATTTAATGTTTCGGCTAACAGCGACGACATTGCCGCAATATAACCGTCTTCAAAGCCGCCCTTATAATCCGGAGTGTCTGCGTAAATCAGGTCCGCAAAGGGAGTATCGAGCCTGCCTTTAAAATCTTTAATAATTCCGGCGATATCTTCGCCGTTTGTTTCGGTAAGACCCGACGATGCAATCCCTATGAAATCCGGCTTCATTTTTTCGTAAACGTTTTTAATTCCGGATATTAAAAAATCTTTTCCGTCCAAAATTGCTCCCGATTCGTTTAAGGCAGTGGTAACTATCGGAATGTTTTCGCGAAAATGCTTCGTCAGCGTTACCTTGTCAAAACTTGCACAGCCGACGGCTCCGTGCATAAGGACGACCGCATTTTTCAGTCCCAGAAAAAAGACTGCCGCGCCTAACGACGAACTTGTTTTTAAAGGATTAATTTCGATATTTCTAATTAGATTCGCCATAATTTTATTTTTATATTTTTTATATCGATTCTTTCAATAATTTGAATAGAGGATTTTTAATTTCCGAATAAATCAATCTTGCCATACATTCCATACCTTCATAAGATACATATGGTTCTAATCTTTCCTGATTTACGTCTAAAAACGGAATGAGGGATTTTATTGCCGTATATTGATTCCTCCCTCCCGCAAGTATGATATCGGCATTGTTTTCCTTTGCTATTTGAATAAGATTTACGGGATTGCCGTTATCGAGCATTATTATATTTCCGTTTTTATCGAATTCCTTTATTATCCTTAACTTATCTTCATCGGTGCTTTTTTTAATGCCGGTGGCGATAACCCTCAAACCTAAGTCGTTTAAGGCGGAAATCAGCGACCAGCTTTTAACCCCGCCGGTATATAAAAGAACTTTTTTGCCCGTTAAAAATTTCTTATATCCGTAAGTTTTTTCTTCGGTTTTTTTCGTCATCATTTTAATATAATCTTTTGCCTTCTTTACGAGTTCCATATTTCCGATGGAATTTACTATATCTATAACCGCCTTACTGGTTGAAGTCATGCCGAAAAACGATTCTTCGATATAAGGAATTCCAAATTTTTCCTTCATTTTTCTTGCCAGATATACCAAAGCTTTGGAACATATTACGACGTTAAGCTCGGCTTTATGCGAATACATTATTTCTTCTATCGTGGAATCGCCGGTAATAGTCGAAAGAACATTTATCCCTATAGATTTTAACGCTTTTTTTATTAAAAATAGTTCCCCTTTTATGTTATATTCCCCGATTAAATTAATATTAAAATCCCCCAGTAAATCTATCGCAGGCTCTTTTTTTCCTATAATATGGGTAAAAAGGGCATCGCCGGCAATTTTATTTCCGAGATTCTTGTTTCCCGAAAACCCCTGCGAGAAAACCGGAACGACCGGAATTTTAAGTTTAGCCGCAAGTTCTTTTGAAACGCCTTCGATGTCTTCGCCGGTCAGCGCCGGCACGCATGTATTGTAAATGAATATTCCTTTAGGTTTAAATCTGTTATTAACATAAATTATGCCCTGCCTTAACTTGTCTTCCGAACCGAAAATAAGGTCGTTTTCGTTCATTGCGGTCGTAAAACCGTACATATAATAATCTTTCCCGTTTACCGCTTTAGACGTTCTCTGGTTATAGCTGTTTCCGAGGCAGTTAATAGGCGCATGAACTATGTTTAATGCGTCTTTTATGGGACTTAAAACGATATATGCCCCGTCAAGCGCGCATCCACCCGTCGAAGACCCGGGCGCCGCAGTTTTACATGCTTTTTTCTCTTTTGCGGCGCCGTTATGTTCGCAAGACGGTTCGTCAAAGTATTCTTCTTTTACCGCTAAGCGCATTTTATATCACTTCCTTTATAATCTTTATGTTATTTTTATTATCTCATAAGCTCAAAATGCGCGTCATCGCAAGTATCGTCCAAGATATCGATAAATTTGTTCACTATCCACGTCGTTAAATTAATTACCCCGCTATAACCGTAAAGCGGATACCTGTGAATATTAACCCTGTCGAATATCGGATAGCCTATTCTGATATGAGGCACTTTGGCTTCCCTCGCTGCAAATTTGCCGTGAGAGGGACCAATAAGCATATCTACCGGTCCGGTCATAATTAAAGACCTTAAATGCCATAAATCCTTATCTATATAAACTTCGGTCCCGCTTTCCGAATAAGCGGCAAATAAATCTTCTATTTCTTTTTTAAAATCTTCCGTGCCGTTTGAACATAAAACATATTTCGGTATTCCGCCCATTTCGAGGAGATAGCTCGTAAGTCCGATAAGCATATCGGGGTCGCCGAATATCGCAAATTTTTTCCCGTGGATATACTGCTGTGCGTCGGTCATAGAATCTACCGCTTTTCCTCTTTCGTCTTCAAGCTCTTTAGGAATTTCCTTGCCGGAAATTTCTGAAAGCGTCATTAAAAATTCATCGGTATAGTTTATTCCTATAGGACTTTTAACGACTCTTACGTCCTGTCCGAATTTCTCGGAAAGCGCTGCCGCCGTTTTCTTTGTAGAATATTTTTGCATGGCGATAGCTGCCTTATTATTTACGCAATTTTTAACGTCTTCGAGCTTCGTAGCGCCGTCGGGATATAGTTTATATT
>JAJYYS010000081.1 GCA_021800745.1 bacterium | reverse complement strand
CGGAAAGTTTTACGTTTTTATCGACAAAAAGCCCTTCCATTTGATTAAACATAAAAAGGTGGGTCGCATCTACCGCTTCATACCTGTAACATCTGCCGGGCGCAATTACCCTTAGGGGAAGCTGTTTCTTTTCAAGAGTTCTTGCCTGAACGCTTGACGTATGGGTTCTCGGAACCATTCCGTTAAGAAGATAAAAGGTATCCCAAACGTCTCTTGCAGGATGGTCTGCAGGTATATTAAGAGCATCGAAATTATAATAGGTCGTTTCAATTTCAGGGCCTTCGACTATCTCGAAACCCATCGAAGTAAAAAAATCGGATGCTTCCTCTAAAACTGCGGTTATAGGATGCTTATGCTTTATTTCTATATAATTGCCCGGAATAGTCAAATCGATGCCGCGTCCGCTTAAAAACTTAACGCGTTCAGTAATCGAAAGTTCATCTTTTTTGCTGTTATAAATATTCTCTATGCGGTTTTTAAGTTCATTGGATTTTGAGCCGATAATTTTCTTTTCTTCCGCCGAATATAGGTGAATATTATGCAATATAGCGGCGATTTTACTTTTTTTACCGGCAAAATCACGAAATCTGCTCTCTAACTCGTCTAAATTTTTTGAAGAATTCAGGAGTTTTTCGGCATTTTCCGAAATTTTATTTATTTCGTTTATAATTTCAGATTCATTATTCATATTAATAATATATTATTAATCTTTTTATATAAATTTTCAAGCGTCAATTTGTCTTGCCTATATTAACCAGTAATTTATCCTACGACTTTATTTCTGCCTAAATCTTTAGCCCTGTATAAATTATCGTCCGCAATCTTTAGAAGGCGATTTAAAATATCGTCGGGGTCGCCGTTATTTTTTATGCTTTTGCCGTCCGGCAGCGTCCTCAAACTTGAAACTCCTATCGATACCGTAATATTTAAATTTAAATTGTCTTCAAAATTATATATTCTGCCTTCAATGTAAGTTCTCAATTTTTCCATCAAATTCACCGCATTCCCTTTATCGGTATCCGGTAAAATCATAACGAATTCATCGCCGCCGTATCTTGTAATAATATCCTGCTTCCTCATTAAAACATTTTTCAAATCGTTGGTAAATTCGGTCAGCATAACGTCGCCAATATGATGGCCGTGATTGTCGTTTATATTTTTAAATTTATCGATATCTAATATGGCAATGGAAAGATCGGCTGAATTTCTGCATGCCCTGACGATTTCTCTTTTGGCAAATTCATACATAAATCTTCTATTGTATATTTCGGTGAGGGAATCGGTAATGGCGAGTTCCTTGTTTGTTTCTATTAATATAAGTTTTGCGAAAACAGGAGAGGCTATGTTGATTATTTCTTTTATCAAATCCGTCATTTCCTTAGTAAAGAAATCTTTATCTTCCGAATCTATCGAAACTGTTCCTGCAATCTCGTCGCTGATTTTAAGCACAAAACAGGTATAACTGCCTGAAGTCCCGCGAAACTCGCAATTATCGACCATTCCGTCCCCGTTTTTATTCTTTCGGTCTTTCAAAAGTTCGCAGTTTGACAGATAATCCTCATAATTAATATTATTAGTCGTTATGATAACCCTGCTGGAATTTTCGGAAAGCCCATCTTCTCCCTGCCTGTTTTCCTTCCTGCTGTAAATCAGCGACGTAACCGTCTTTTTAGTAACGGTATCGAATATATTGATATGAAGAGAATCTACTTTTCCCTCTCCATCTTTTTTTATAGTATAAAGCCCCTCCGCGAATGTTTTTATAGCATATTCAAGCGTGAACACAACGGATAATTTATACGATAAATCGTTTAATAAATTAAGCTTTTTAGTTAAGTTCTCAAGGTTTTTTATGTTTTCTCGCAGTTCGGTAACGTTTCCAAAGACAAGGAGCCTTATAATACTCTTGTTTTTGGTCAAAAATAAGCTGGATTTCATGCCCAGCGTAATCCCGCTTTTAAGATTGATTTCTACGCTTTCTATTGTAGCCGTATATCTGTTTTTTATATATGTTTCGAAAATATTGTGCGCAAAATTTTCGTTTTCGAAAGCCGGTTTTATAATTTCATAAAATTTATCTAAACTTATCGGAGCGGAAAATTTTTCGACATTAAAAACCCTGGCAAAGTAATCATTATATAGGCTTACTAATTTATCCGTCAAATTTATGGAAACAACCCCGAACTCGACCATCTTATTTATCAAATTTTCCCTGTTTTCCAGTAATTCCAAGGACAAATCCAATTTCTCCAAAAGCGTATTAATCTCAAAATATTCGGCAAAAAAGTTTATGCCGTTCCTGAAAAATTCTAAATCTTCTGCGTAAAACGACTTTTTTCTTTCGATTACGCCGGTTATCGCCAGATACCTTCTGCCTTCTGTTCCTTGGAATGCGTAAAGAATTATGTCTTTAACGCCTTTATCTTTAAAAAACTCCGTGGCAAATTCGTCTTCCTGATAATTATAGACATCCAGCCTGTTTTCCGCGATTCTTTTTCGAACGAATAATGTCGGGGTAGGGTCTACGGTGCTTTTACCTAAATTGTATTCCCACCCCCTTGAAAACTCCGCTCTTACAATCTCATTTTTAATCCCGTCATAGACGATAAATTCGACAAAGTCGGTCTGCAGATTATCTTCCAGATTATTTAAAAATTCTTGAAGAAATGCTTCGTCAAGCTTCGGCTGCCGCCCCGCTTCCCTGGAAGGAACGGAACTGCCGGCAAGGGTCGAGTCTTCTTCCTGCCGCTTTTCATACCCCTTCGTCATGGAAAATAATATTCGTTCCGCCATTTCCGATAAAATAGACGATCTTTTAAGGTTTTTTAGATAAATCATTAAATGTGCAACATAATTTGCCAAATTTAAAATCGCACCGGCTTTAATGCTGTCAAAGGCGTCTTTTTTGTTTGAATAAACCCCCATCACGCCAATAATCCGGCCCTGTGCGATTAACGGAAACGCTCCTGCCGATAAAAATTTATATTCCAGAAGTTTATCTTTATAATAAGGCGGAACGGTTTTATCGCTTTCTACATCGTTTATCACCGCATAATCCTTCGACGCTATTGCCGTTGCCGTTAAATTTTGCGAATATTTTAAATTGCCGGTCTGGTCGTCATATTTAAGAATCAGGTTTTTTGTATAGCTAAAATCGTTATTATAGGCGCTTATTATTTTTATCTCTTTTTTGTCCTCGCCTAAAACTCCGAACCATGCATAGCCGTATCCCATTTTTTCAACTATCAAGTTTATAAGTTTGAGGGTTAACGAATTAGAGTCATCCCGGCTGGAAACGGCTTTAGAAAAATAGTTTATATTCGATACGATAAGGTTATTTTCTTCCTGTTTTTTGATTATCGTATCATTTAGAACAGTAATAGCTTTTGCTAACTCGTAAAGTTCGGTTTCCTTATTCTGATATTTGCTTGCCAAATCCAGTCTTCTGGGATTATTCGGGTCTATTTCTTCGATGCTCCTTAAAAGGCCGTAAAACGGGTCCGAAAATTTTTTATTAACTAAAATAAAAATCAAGATTGAAAGAACGAATAATCCTACGAAAAAAAGCATCGGAATATAAATCTTCGAAAGATACCAGAACCATCTGTATTTTTCTATCCCTGAGCCTAAAATTCCTATTATCCTGCCGCCGTAGTTTTTTACCGGCTTATTGTATATATAAAATGGGACGCCTCTTACAACCACGGACGTATAAACACTTTTGTCTTTTTTTAAAACCTGGAGCTGTTTTTTAGTGGCGCTTTGACCTAAACCCTGATACTTATTATTTCTAACGACTGAAGCTGCCGACCTCTTGCTTCCGAAATAGACGCCCAGATTTGTGGCCATTTGATTTTTTAAGCGGATACTTCTTAAATAATCGCTGGTTATATGCTTATTTAATATAATTATATACCCGCTGTTTTTATGTATCAGCCAGTAAATTACCCTTAGTTCGATAAGCCTGTCCGATTTATCCCTACCAAACCCTGTAAATATATACCTGTTCTTTGTTAGAATAATTCCCAGAAATCTTTGATAGTCGCTTAATTTTTTAACTTTATTCTTATACTTGTATTTAAATTTATTTATGTAACCCGCCTGCCCGTTTTTTATTCTTATCAATACAATGCTCGATATTTTTTTGGAATCGGATATTTTTCGTATAAACCTGCTTTTAAAGTTATGAGCGACAATGTCGTTAGCCTTTTCGAGCATATAGTTCCTGTCGCCGATAAACGCCATTGTCTCCGCCATTAACCCGGATTTTAACTGCTCCTTTAAAGCTTTACGGCTGTATAAGGCAACATAATGGACGGCTAAGAATATGCCTATTGAAAAAACAACTATATTCGATATGATAAAAAGAAAATATATTTTAAATTTTATGGAATTAATATTTATTTTCAGCATATCTTCAAGTTTTTTAATTACTTTTCAATCGTTTTCTTATCGAAACAATGACTTATGGAAGCTATTAAATAAAACGGCAATATATGTCTATTTTATTTATATTATATCTTATTTTTCTTGTTTTAATAAAAGTTTTGATTTTTCGGGAGGGAGTATTGAATAAGATCTTTAATTGGTGCCGAGGGCCGGAATCGAACCGGCACGGAACTAAGTTCCGAGGGATTTTAAGTCCCTTGCGTCTACCACTTCCGCCACCCCGGCAGTTTATAAAATGTGCGGCGTAAAAAATAACTAAGTATAATTTATCTCATAAATAGATAATTTTGTCAAATTAAGCTAAGAGGTATATTACCAAATGCCGGTCTCTAAATATTTGTCTATTGCTACCGCGGCTTTTTTTCCGGCTCCCATTGCAAGTATGACGGTTGCGGCTCCGGTAACTATATCGCCGCCGGCAAAAACGCCTTTTTTTGTAGTTTTTCCCGTGTTCTCGTCTGCAATTATATAGCCCCACTTGTTTAAGTTCATTCCCGGCGTAGAAGAAGGAACTATGGGATTAACGTTTGTTCCTATGGCAATAACCGCGGCGTCTATTGGCGTAATAAACTCCGAGCCCTTTATCGGTATCGGCCTTCTCCTGCCGCTTTCATCAGGCTCTCCCAACTCCATACGCTCGCATTCAACGGCGGTAACGTTATGGTTTTCGTCCCCTATAAACCTAATGGGATTTATTAAAAATTCAAATTTAACGCCTTCTTCTTCGGCATGATGAACTTCCTCAAGCCTTGCGGTCATCTCTTTTCTGGATCTTCTATAAAAAATTATTGCATCGTCGTAACCAAGTCTTAAACCAGTTCTTACCGCATCCATTGCGGTATTGCCGGCTCCAAAAACTACTAATGTTTTGCCGCATTTAATCGGTGTATCGTATTCTGATTTATTATAGGCGCGCATTAAATTAACGCGGGTAAGAAATTCATTTGCGGAATAGACACCGTTCAGTTCTTCTCCCGGAATATTAAGAAACTTAGGCGTTCCCGCACCAGTTCCTATAAAAACTGCGCTATATCCTCTTTCGTTAAGAAGTTCATCGACAGTTATCGTTTTTCCTATTACTTCATTCGTAAATATCTCGACGCCCATATCTTCCAGAACTTTTAATTCCCTTAATAAAATCTCTTTGGGAAGGCGGAATTCAGGTATTCCGTACATTAAGACTCCGCCTATTTCGTGAAGAGCCTCAAATATGGAAACGGAATAACCCATTTTGCATAAATCTCCGGCTACCGTTAAGCCTGCCGGTCCTCCTCCGACTACGGCTATTTTTTTGCCTTTTCCTTTATTGGTTTCAATATGAATATCGCCGTATTTAGATTCATAATCCGCAACAAATCTTTCCAAATTCCCGATAGCGACTGAAGGCGTATCTTTTCTTTTGCCTATGGTGCAAACTTTTTCACACTGGTCTTCCTGAGGGCATACCCTGCCGCAGATAGCAGGCAAAGAATTAGTTTCTTTAATTTTTTTCGCCGCTCCCAAAAAATCTCCTTCTTCGATAAGTTTTACAAAAGCTGGGATATCGATATTGACCGGACAACCCTCTATGCAGTAAGGCCTCTTGCACTGTATGCATCTTTTAGCCTCCTCTATGGCTTCTTCCGGGTAATAACCATAAGGCACCTCCTTAAAATTATTCCTTCTTTCTTCGGGAGGCTGACACTGCATCTCATGCTTTTTGATTTTTAGCCTTTCTTTCGTTTCTGAAGAATTCTGTCTGCTTGTATTTGCGTTTTTATCCATATCTTTATCTCTCTGTTTTTTATCTTATTTTATATAAAATTAATTAAGGAGGGTTATACTTTATGGTGCTGTTTCATATGGCACTCGTAAGAAGCTTTTTCTTCTTCTTTATAAAATTTTAGCCTGTTCATAAGATTATCGAAATCAACGAGATGCCCGTCAAAATCGGGACCGTCAACACAGGCGAATTTCGTTTTTTTATCTACAAGAACTCTGCATGCGCCGCACATTCCAGTTCCGTCTATCATTATTGGATTTAAACTTACCGTCGTTTTAATAGATTTTTCTCTTGTAAGGTCGCTGACCGCTTTCATCATAATCACCGGTCCTATCGCAATAACCCTGTCTATTTGTATTTTATTATCGTAAATAAGTTTTCTCAAAACATCTGTAACTATTCCTTTCGTGCCGTAACTTCCGTCGTTTGTGGCTACGAGAACTTCACTGCTCGCCGACCTCATCTCGTCTTCCATTAAAAGCAGTTCTTTGCTTCTCGCTCCGATTATAGAAATAACATTATTTCCGGCTGATTTCATGGCTTTGGCTATAGGATATATTGCGGCTATACCGAAACCTCCACCTACGCATACGACGGTTCCTAATTTTTCTATTTCCGTAGGAACGCCGAGCGGACCCACTACGTCGGCCAGGCTGTCGCCCACGTTTAGTTCGCTGAGCAAATGCGTTGTTTTTCCGAGTGTTTGAACCAATATTGTAACCGTTTTATCGTTTTTATCGGAATTTGCTATGGTAATAGGGACTCTTTCCCCGTTTTTATTAACCCTTAAAATTATAAACTGACCTGGCAAGGCTTTTAACGCAACATCCGGAGCCGATATATTATATAAATTTATACCTTCGCCAAGATTTTTTTTACCGACGATTTCATACATGTTATTTAGTACCTCTCAGAATATAAAAATAAATTTAGACATA
>JAJYYS010000080.1 GCA_021800745.1 bacterium | reverse complement strand
AATATGTCGAAAAGTATATTTTTAGGGAATATCCCGAGTTTGGAAACTGTTATATCGAAAAATATAGGGCATTTAAAGACAAAAACCGAATTTAAGGAGAATATAGGAAAAATTAATTAAATAATAAGAAAACAGGGGGTATTATGGAAAATCAAAACGAAATCGTTTTAAAAATCAACCGTGACGAAATTTATTTTAGCTGTAAAGGATACAGCGAAGAATTTATAAACGCTATATCAGATGTGATTAACCAACGCCGCCAGTCTTTAATTGAATCGTCCTCCGTTGTAAAACTCGAAGAATCGTCCAACGCCGGCGAAATCGACAATAAAAAAACCGAAACAGTGGGAGCGTCCGGTATCGATACGAACAAAAAAGAAAAAATTAAAGAATCTAATAGCGTAAAAGCTAAATTAGGAAGAGGAAAAGAACATTTAAGGAACGACGGTTCTAAAAAACAGGGAAAAAGATACCATAAAACTTATGAACAGGGAGAAAAAGAAAGAATTATCGAAGACGTGCGGAACGGGCTTTCTTTTGAAGAAATAAATAAAAAATACAATATCGGCAAAGCTACTTACTATCGCATAAAAAAAAATATTGCCGGCAGGGTTAAACATAGAACAGTAGGATTTAGCCCGACTTTTGTGAGCGAAGAGGATAAATTAAAGATTGCGGAAGATATTAAATTAGGGCTTTTATCCAGCCAGATACTAAAAAAATATCATATAAACATCCACGCTTACGCAGAAATTAAAAAATCGTTAGGAATAAACCTTAAGCCTAAAGCGAAAGACGGCATGATTATGAAATTCGGCTATCCCGATTGCTACGAAAAGACACGAATAACCAAAGAAGAATTTAACGCTCCGTTAAATTCTATCAAAGTAGATATCGACAACATTCAAGAAAAAATATGCGAAAGACCGGTCAGCTTGTCCGCCAATCCGGAAGTTCGTGAATGGCAAAAAGATATGATAGCGAGGGGGTTGTAAAAATGCAGGATTTATATCAAGAAATAGTATCCGAAGTTAATACCATTTCTAATAAGAAGTGGGAAGAAGAGCATGTCGTGTTTTGGCAATACGGCAAAAATGATTTATATCGCGGGGACGGAGACGAGGTTTATTATCTGCCTGGGCTAAATATAACTGTGATTATGAACATTGAGTCAGATAAGGAAGTAATTTGATTTTTAACGCAGCGCTCAATACGATGAGGAGTAATTTTTTATATAGGATGGGGTGAACAGATAAAATTCACGGGAGGATAATCATGACGGTAAAAGAGTTAAAAGAGAAATTAAACGAGTTTGACGAAAATTTAGAAATCTTGGTATCAACGGGCGATTTCAGGTCGGATAAAATTCTATCGGTCGAATCGGGCAAGCCCGTAACGGAAGACGACGAATTAAATGAAGAATTAAACAGGGAAACCGTCGTCTGGATAGAAATTTAACTAATAATTAACCGAGGTCAAAAATGCAAATAAAGGAGGCTAATAGCTAATGGCAATTATAGATGAATCAATTGAGAAATATAATCCTCAACTCGCGTCATCGTTGCAGGGTTCAATTTCGGACGAAATGACCGATAAGCCTGACCATACCCGCCGCGTAATAAACAACGGCATCGTTATCGGAAAAAAAGCGACCGAAAGCGGCGTGGAAATCTACCACGACGGACGGTTCGTCGCAATCCTGACGGCCGACGAAATTGAGGGGCTGTATAAAAGCATTAAACATGCACATATTGAAACATTAAAAGGGTGAACATAGATGAGAATGTCGATATTGCACCAAATAAGATATTATTTTGCGCCGATAATTTACCGCCGCACTAAGGCTTATAAAAAGTGGACGGAAGATGCTGTTAAAACCAAGAGCTTTCAGGAGTGGGACAAGGTCATACTCTGACAGCCATGACGCTTTGGTCGAAGAATTATGTTCGCTTCCCAGCTATAAAAAATGGTGGAGGCTGAAAGAGGATTATCTTTTTGGAAAAGAGGGGGAGGCAATACCATGAAAGACGATTTAATCGTTTTAAAAAGGATTTTAAAAAGCCTTGAGCGTCATACGGACGATGAACAAATAGAATGGGCGACCGGCGGTATAGAACAGGCTATAGAGGACCTGACCATGTTGCCGGTTCCGCCTCGATTACCCGAACGGCATGAAGAAATAACTTTTGCGGAATTTAATCTTACGGTCAAGGATATGGAAAATGCGGCGGAGAATAAAGGCGTTATCATGCCTATGCGCCTCGGTATGTCATGGATTGCGCTTTATGCTGAACAGGTTGAAAATCCCCGTTGTTTCGCTGTATGGGGGCTTGATTACGCTATAAAGCGGATTAAGTCTTCTAACTTGAACGAGAAACGCAAAAACGCGATATCCGATGTTTTAAGGAGGATAACGGCCGGGCTTAAGGTTGAGACTGGAGATGCGGAAAAAACTCTCTAATATCGTTAAATGGAAGACCTTTACGATGGTTATAAACCATAATCGTGCTATACAGGCCAGTAAAGACACTATTTTTAAAGTCCATGTTGGCAAAAGCGGCGGGAATGGCGGAAAAGGCGGCGAGACTAATAAAAGGAGAACAAAAGGAGGTTTTATGAAAACAAATACCTCAGTTGAAGATAAGGAAAAGGTTTTCGCAGAATTTTTAGATTACTGCGAAAAAAATGAGGTTGAATTTT
This sequence comes from bacterium, assembly GCA_021800745.1. Next base: position 4,450 of record JAJYYS010000080.1, on the reverse strand, counting down.
GTATCTTAAGAGTAATAAGCCGGTCGGGAACTCAAGAAAGAACAGAGCCCGTGCCTGCTTCAGAAATTAAAGAATATTTTTTTTATGATAATTTAATTTTAGACTTAGATAGCACTTTTACGTTTGAAAACGGAGTGTTGCAAATGACCCAAACAGATTTTATGGGATCTATAGACGTCAAGCAAGCCATTTGCATTCTTTAAAGACAAGCATTATAACGACTGTTTTTTTATCACAAATTTAAAATATTTGTAAACCAAAAGGAATTTTTTAGCTGGAGGTAAATTATGGAACAATGTTCATGTTGTTTGCAGTATAAAGACGATGTTTCCGAGCGGGAACTGGAAGACGGAAGCGAATCGTATCTATGCGAAGAATGTTCTCCTACGGTCGATTATCCTGAATCAATAGAGCTATTGCGAACCCGGGATATAGTTTTCGGCAGGAAAGGCGGAATATATTACGTCAGAGATGCTAATAAGGATGCCAACGATATAAACCGCCGGGTCTATTTTACGGGACGGGATTTGGAAAGAATGATTTCGGCGGCAAAACTCGATTCCGTCCATGAATTTTCGAAAGGAGGAGCGGCATGAAAATCGGAATATCCGGAAGCGTAGGAATAGGCAAGACCTGGTTCGTGGAAGAACTTAACAATTCGATATTTTTAAGGATAGAGGAAGCGGCAAGAAAAGTAAACGCGATGTATCCCGATAAGCGCATGGAAGAATTAAGGGAGCTTATTTTACATCATCAGATTTCGGTAGAAGAGGTCGTGGACAGGATGGCGGAAGACGTGGTAGCCGTTTGCGACAGGACCGTAATCGACAATCTCGTCTTTATGGAGCTCTTCGCCGGGAAAGAACTTTCGGAAGAAAGAAAAGAGCTCGTAAAATCGTCTTATTCACGGGACTTAAAAAAATACGACGCGCTTTACTATCTCGACTACGGCATAGAAACGGACCCGCAGCTGCTTAAAAAAACCCTGTCCGATAGTTTTAGAAAAAAAACGCTCGGTAAATTTGCGGACTTCGGTTATTTTTTCGATTTTAACAGGAAATTCAGGGATATTCTTCTAAAAACGGCAGACGAGTTCGGTATGCCTGTTGAAGTCATAGAAACCGATTACGATGAATTCAGTTTAAACGAAAGAAATAAAATGCTTTATGAAAAAATTTTAAATAACTTTTTAGGAGTGTAAGGAGGTTTTATGAATTGCGCTATGTCAGGCGGTATAACCGCTATAAACGAAGTTAAAAGTATAGATATTCAGCTTAAATTTAAGGGGATTTGCGAACGGGGCGGATATTCGATTTATCCGACTCAAAGGGGAGATTTTAGCCTTTTTGCAGTGAAATACGATAACTGCCCCATCGCGAGGGTATTCGACGACGAGGCCGAAGCGATAAGGGAATTCATCAGGCTTACAAAATAAATATAAAATTTGGAGGTAAAAATGAAAGTAATTTCTGTTCAAAATTCAAAAGGCGGGGTCGGAAAAACTACCCTCGCGATCAATATCGCAAAATCGCTATCAATGGGTTGTTCAGAGAACAAGGTAATCCTTTACGATGCAGATCCCCAGCGGACGGCGTACGATTGGAGTTGCATTAAAGATGATAAATCCTTTAAGGTAGTCCCCATCGACAATCCTAAATTACTTGAAACTTTAGTGGAGAAAGGCGATTACGATTATGTCGTAATCGATAATCCGCCGGCTATGAGCCAATTTTTCATTACGAGTATTAAACTCGCAAATTACCTCGTAATACCAGTAGCGAGCTCTGCATTTGATATTTGGGGCTTATCGAGTTTGATAGACACGATTAATATGATTTCTAAAGATTTCAATATTATTTTTATACATAACAAAATTATCAGAAATGCGGCGATCGGAAACGAGATCAGGGAAGCTCTTAGAAAAATAGAAATTAACAAAAAAAACTCCGTCTTCGACGTATTATTCCGCCAGAGTTATCCTAAATCGTCGCTGCTCGGCGAAACGGTTTTTGATACCGACGATAGCCATGCGAAAGCCGAAATAGAATTTATAGTAAATGAAATAATCAATAACTAATAAAATAATTTTAATTTATAGGAGGCAAAAAAATGGACTTAAAAAGACCGTCGGGGCAAACCGTATCCGACATACTCGGCAAGGATATGGCGACTATAGCGAGGGAATTGAACGAACCGGGCGTTATGAACGAGATTAAACTCAACGGCGTGGAACTTAACGTAAACGAAATAATCGTAAAAGACAGAAAAAGGCAGGCCGACGAAGAAAAAGTAACCGAAATCCTGGAAAGTATTAAAGAAATAGGGCTTTTAAATCCCGTCTCGGTGAATAAGACCGCTGAAGGCTATATTCTTGTAGCCGGATTGCATCGGCTAACCGCATACAAGCGTCTTGGATATAATCGAATTCAGGCTATTATCGTCAATATGGACGATATACATTCGGAACTTGCCGAAATAGACGAAAATTTGATAAGAGCGGAGCTCCATTATCTCGATAGGGCTGAAATGCTTAAAAGACGGCAGGAGATATATGAAAAATTACATCCAGAGTCGTCGAAATTTGAAAAGGTTAAAAGAAATTTAAAACAATTTTGCCCCACCGAAAACGAAACAGTTTCGTTTTCGGACGGAGGCAGTAACGACAAGGCTTTGAGAGGTGAAAAAAATGACGAAAATTTTGTGTCGGACACGGCCAAAAAAACCGGATTATCGGAAAGAGCCGTTCAACAAGATTTACAACTTGCTAAAAATCTCGACGAAGGAGCCAAAAAGCAGATAAAAAAGAAAAAAATATCCAAAGGCGATGCCCTTAAAATTGCCAGGGAGAAAAAAGAAGAACAGCAGAAAGCCGTTAAAGATTTGACGGAAAAACCAAAAACGGAACCACAAAAAACCCCGGTTATCTTCACGGACGCCCTGCCGCCGGATTTCGATAAAGACAAGGTTCGGGAACAGTTGGCGGGACCATTGAGTAAAAAGGCATTCGACGAGGTATTTAAAAGCGGACCTGAAGCGATAGCCGGAATAGACGAATTCATAGAGAAGTTTAATTCAAAGCCGAAGATTAGAAATATCAGGGTAACGAAATTCGACAACTCGTCGATTATTATATTTGCGGAAGAGCAAGCCCTGAAAGATGTCATTGGTTCTTTGGGGGTTGTCTTTGCCGGACCAGAGGAGAAATAATGCTGAGCATAGGCGGTGTAGATGAAAGGTTAACCCCTGAAATGGCCGAAGATTACTTTCAAAAAGAAAAGGAGCAGTTTGAGATAGAAGAATATTATACGAGCCAGAACTCCGAAACCTTTTACGGCGGGCTTGCTAATAAATTTGCGGGAGACGAGATATTAAAGCCTTCTAAAGAGTCCCATTCAAAAAAACCCGAAAGGCACGTATCCCTTAAATCGGGAAGAACGTTCAGGGAATTTCTTGCCGGCAAGGATTGTATCGACATGACCTTTTCGGCGCCTAAAGGCCTTTCGGTTTTAATCGAACTTACGGACAACGAAGAACTCAGGAAAAAATTGATAGAAATACACGAGAACGCGGCATGCGGGTCTATGCGCTACGTCGAAAAGAATCTCGCCTATACCCGCAAATCTCGCACGGAAAACGGCAAGAAAGTGTACGACGCAGTGTATCCCGGAAAAATGGAATATGCGGCTTTTCTCCACCACGACACGAGGGAAAAAGACCCGGAGATACACTCTCATTTTATCGTGCCGAGAAGACTGTTCGTCAGGGGGCAGGAATACGCGTTCGAAATAGGACGCTCTACCCCGCAGACTAAAGGAAGAAATATACTCGACAATAAAAAAAGCCTTGGCGAGCTATACAGGGCTCGCGCCATTAACGACTTAAGACAGAACGATATCGCCGTTAAAATCACGGATTATAAGCAGTTTTTTTACGATATAGAAGGTGTTGAGCAATCCACCTTAGAAACTTTCTCGAAGCGGTCCGAAAAAATAAAAGGTGAGTTCGAAAAAGTTAAAAACGATACCCCGACCGGTTCAGAGGCAGAAGTTAAAAACCAGATAGCTTTAAGAACGAGGCAGCCGAAAGATTCGTCCGTGCCGTTACAAGGATTGCGCGAGGGCTGGAAAGAAGAAAGCCCGCAGAAAAACATCGTCCCGGTTAAAAAATCGGTCAGGCTGGCAAGCGCGGAAGATATCCAAAACGCTTTTAATATTGCCGCCAAAAAGCGCACGGAAAACAAAAGCGGATTCTCGGATTTAGACTTAAGGGTCGAGATTATGAAGACCCTGATTTATCAGAACTTAAAATTTAACGAAGAAGACATAGGATTAAAGATTAAGGAGATGATTAAGCGTAAAGAGCTTGTCAGCCTCGATGCCGATAATTTTTTTTTTACGACAAAGGAAATAAGAAACGCGGAAAAAAGGATAGAGTTTTTCGCTAAAAACAC
>JAJYYS010000079.1 GCA_021800745.1 bacterium | reverse complement strand
GACATGCTATCTGGGCGCCTATAGCCGCCGGAAATCCAAAACCCATCGTCCCGAGTCCGCCGGAGGTCAACAAAGTTCTGGGATTTTTAAATTTGTAAAACTGCGCCGTCCACATCTGGCTCTGACCCACTTCAGTCGCTATGACGGCTTCTCCGGCAGTGAGCTCATAAATTTTTTCTATTACGTATTGAGGCTTTATTACATCTTTCATATGATATAAAAGAGGATGTTCATATTTCCATGCGTTTATTTCTTCAAGCCAGCCTAATCTCTCGTATTTTGCAGATGAAATTTCTTCGGTTTTATTGCTTAAAATTTCGAGAAGACTGCTTAAAACTGACTTTACGTCGCCGACGACCGGTATTTCTATCTTAACGTTCTTGCCTATAGAAGAAGGGTCTATATCTATATGGGCAAATTTTGCATTTTTACCGAATTCCTCTACCTTTCCGGTAACCCTGTCGTCAAATCTCGCTCCTATGGCTACGATAAAATCCGCATTGGATATTGCCATATTTGCCGCATAAGTGCCGTGCATGCCGAGCATGCCGAAAAAGAGCGGGTGGTCGGAAGGAAAGCCGCCGAGCCCCATAAGAGTAGATGTAACCGGCAAATCTAACAATTCGACCAATTCTTTCAGTTCATTGGCTGCATTTGAACTTATAACGCCTCCGCCTATATAAAGCAAAGGTCTTTTTGCCTTTACAATTTCTGCCGCAAGTTTAGAAATCTGGACATGATGCCCGAAATACGTCGGACTGTAACCCCTAAGTTCGACGGTTTCAGGATAATCGAACTCATACACGCTAGAGGTAATATCTTTAGGAATATCGATTAATACCGGACCCGGTCTGCCTGTCGAAGCGATGTAAAATGCCTCTTTAATAGTCTTTGCAAGGTCTTTAATGTCTTTTACCAGATAATTATGTTTTGTGCAAGGTCTTGTTATACCTACTGTATCGGCTTCCTGAAATGCATCGTTTCCGATTAAATTAGTAGGAACCTGTCCCGTAAGAATAACCATAGGCACGGAATCCATATTGGCGGTAGCAATTCCGGTTATCGTATTTGTAGCTCCAGGACCGGATGTTACAAGGACTACGCCCACCTTTCCGGATGCCCTTGCATAGCCGTCCGCGGCATGCGCCGCCCCCTGTTCGTGTCTTACTAGAACATGTTTTATACGGGATTTATAATTTAAAAGCTCGTCGTAAATATTTAAAACTGCACCGCCCGGATACCCGAATATAGTATCCACGCCCTCTCTTATTAGGCTTTCTAGAATTATTTTTGAGCCGGTCATTATTTTTTTTTTCGAATTATGCTCCATATTTTATTTCCTTATATTTCTATTGACTATCGCGCCCTCATCGGCGGATGAAACCATATCAGCGTATCTAGATAAATAACCGTAATCGATTTTTTTAGGTTTTTTAGAAATTTTCAGCTTTCTTTTATTAAGCTCCTCATCCGGAACAAGTATGTTCAGTTTCCTGGCGGCAACGTCTATTTCAATCTTATCGCCGTTATTTAAAAGAGCGATAGGTCCTCCTTCCTGGGCTTCGGGCGATATGTGACCGATACAAGGACCTCTTGTTCCGCCGGAAAATCTTCCGTCCGTAATAAGAGCGACTTTTTCTCCGAGACCCATTCCTACTATCTGAGAAGTAGGCGCGAGCATTTCCCTCATTCCCGGTCCGCCCTTAGGTCCTTCATATCTTATGACCACGACGTCGCCTTCTTTAACGGCGCCTTTAGAAATATTTTCCATTGCCGATTCTTCGCTGTCATAAACCGCCGCATTTCCGACGAACTTCATCATCGAGGGGCTTACCCCGCTGGATTTTATTATAGCGCCGTTTGGGGCTAAATTACCGTAAAGAACGGCTATTCCGCCTTCATTGCGGTAAGGATTGCTTATTTTTCTTATAACTTCGTTATTGACGTAATTAACTCCTGATATTATTTCGCTTACGGATTTTCCGGAAACGTTAATAGGATTAAGGTTTATAATACTTTTTAACTCATAAAGCAGGGAAGGTATTCCGCCGGCAAAATCAAGGTCTTCTAAAAAATACTCTCCCGCTGGTCTTAAACTGGTTAACTGCGGAGTATTCTTTGAAATCTCGTCAAATAGTTTTAAATCCAATTTTATTCCGGCTTCATTTGCAATGGCAAGAAGATGCAGGACAGAATTAGAAGACCCTCCGAGAGCCATATCTACGGCTATAGCATTTTTAAAAGAATCCAGCGTTACTATATCCCTGGGACGTATTCCGTCCTTTACGAGTTCAACAACCCTTGCGCCGCTTTCAAAAGCCATTCTTTTCTTTATCGCCGAACCGGCAAGAGCCGTTCCCGCGCCAGGCAAAGACATACCTAAAACTTCCGTCAAGCACGCCATTGTGTTGGCGGTATAAAGACCCTGGCATGACCCCTGCCCAGGACAAGCACACATTTCCAGGTCATTAAGCTCTTTTTCGGTTATTTCTTTTATTCTGAATTTTGCAACCGCTTCAAAAGTATCTCTTACAAAAGAAAGTCTGTTGCCGTGATAGTGGCCGGAAAGCATGGGTCCTGCGGTAACGACCACAGACGGAATATTAAGGCGCAGGGAAGCCATAAGCATGCCCGGAGTGATTTTATCGCAATTAGTTAAAAGAATAAGTCCGTCTAGACAGTGCGCCTCGGACACGGTCTCTATCATATCGGCGATAAGCTCTCTGGAAGGCAGCGAATAGTGCATGCCTAAGTGACCCATGGCGACTCCGTCGCAAATACCTGGAATCCCAAAAACGAAAGGATGTCCTCCGTTGCTATAAACACCGTTTTCGGCGGCTCTTTCCAAATCCCTTATGCCTACATGCCCCGGTATTAAATCGGTAAAGCTGGAAGCAATGCCTATAAAAGGTTTTTTCATTTCGCTTTTGGCTATCCCCGTTGCATACAAAAGCGACCTATGGGGAGTTCTATCTATTCCTTCTTTGATATTATTGCTTTTCATAAAATTTATCCTTAGATATTAATTGTTTACTATATGAAAAAATTAAGTCCGAACTTATACTCGTTTTAATTTATCCAGAAATTTTTTCTTTAATAATTTTTTTCATTATATCGTTGCCGTTAAGTTTTTTTAATTTAAGCTCTTTTATGGTTTTCTGCTCGTCCGGTGTCAAAAAAGGCTTAGTACTGTATTTATTTAACATTTTTTCTATTTCCATATGTTCCTTGTATATCTTCTTAAAACTTTCATCGCCGGCGGCAAGAGATTCCGCCATTTTTTTTTCGGCTTCATCTAAAAACTGCATAAACAGCCTCCTCATATTTATATATTATAATTAAGTTGCTTTGCAACTTTTAGTGACTAAAGAATTAATAATTTTTTAAAAAGGTCCGTTGCCGTAAACATAATAAGGCGATAACTCTTCGGCGTATTTTATTTGCGCAGACGGACTTAAATCCGCCCCTATTCTATTTTCTAAAGCGTACATTGAAGCAAAATAAGCGCTCTGCTTTAAATCAAAAGGCTCAGGCAAATTTATGCTCTCTAATTCCTCTCTAAATTTTTCATAGTCCTTTTCTTTATTGAAGCCGTAAACAACGGACTGCTTATCTGCCCTATTTTCGACAAACGATTTAAGTTCGGCCATATTTAAAAGGCTGATTTTAAGCCGCTGCGTAAAATTTTCTTTTTCGGCAAAATATTCGGATACATAATAGCGGCCTTTAGCGGCGTCTTTTACAGCTATGATATCCTTAGCGCCGGCTCTGTTTTTGGCAAGCGAATATGCGCAGACTAATAAACTTTCCACGCCTGTAATATTTATTCCTAAAACATAAGATAATGTTTTTGCGATTGTCAAAGAAACTCTGATGCCGGTATAAGAACCGGGGCCTAAAATAACTGATATTCCGGTTAAATCGCTTAATTTAACGCCAGCTTTTTGCATTACTTCGTCTAATTGCTTAAATATCAGTATAGAATGTTTCTCGTGAAAGTCCGAAACGGACTCGGAAATCTTATTGAAATTTTCATCCATAATTAATACACTGGAATATCCGCTTGAACTGTCTATCGACAACAAAAACATCTTATGTTTTTATAACTCTTATTATGTCATTATAAGAAACGAACAGCAGAAGCATAATTAAAAGTGCAAACCCGACTTTTGCCGCAGTTTCCTGAAATTTTACGCTTAAAGGCCCCCTCTTTACCATTTCTATTAAAGAGAATAATAAATGCCCCCCGTCTAACGCAGGTATGGGAAATAAATTTACAAGTCCTATATTAACGCTTATAAATGCTATGAAATAAAAAAAGCCGGAAACTCCGAGACTTGCCGCTCTTCCCGAAAGCTGGGCTATCATTATAGGTCCTCCCAGATCGCTCGCCGGAAGTTTTCCCGCTATTAGATAGAAAAGACTTACCACTGTAATATATATAACAAACCAGATTTCTTTTACAGCGGAGTAAAAAGAATTCAATAAACCGGTGCGTTTATAAAAAACAGCTTTATTAGAAGGGGTTATTCCTATAATATATCTTTTTATCTTCTGACGGTAAATATTTAAGCCAGAAGTCAATTCCGGTTTTAAAACCACTTTTTTATATATGTTGTTTTCTTTAATTCCTAAGGTTATTGTATCCTTGCCGAATTTTTCTATATATTTTGACAAACCCGCCCATGAATTAATCTTTATTCCGTTAATGCTTGTAACTATATCGCCTTTTTTCAGGCCGGCTTTTACAGCAGGCATACCTTTCATGACTCCGCCTATAACCGGCTTTAAAACCGGTCTGCCTCCCATAAAAATAACGGTAAATATTGCGGCGGCCAATACGAAATTAAAAAAAGGTCCGAAAAAAATAATTAAAAATTTTTTGTAAGGCGGCAGGTTGCTGTAAGAGCGTTTTTGATCTTCCGGAGGCAGATCCTCCGAAGGGTCTTCGCCGAGGAGTTTAACATATCCTCCTAAAGGAAGTGCGGAAATAACGTATTCCGTTTCTCCTATTTGCTTTCCGAAAACCTTAGGGCCAAAACCAAGGGAAAACTTTTCGACCTTGACACCAAGTTTTTTTGCGACTATGAAATGTCCGAACTCGTGGATAAGGACGATTATGCTTATTACAATGAGAAAAGCAACGATGTCGTAAATAATTCCGTTAATCATAATTTATTTTTATTTATTAAAAATTTTATATTTTTCCAATATTAATATATTGTATTATATTTTTTTTTTGTTAAAAATGCAATTTTTTTTAACTTCTTAGAGTGATTCCGAAACGGATGCTCAGCTCTTTCAGCAGGCCGTCCCTCAATAAATTAACTTCTTCCATGGTCAGAGTTCTGTCTTCCGCTATTGCGTCATATCTTATAAGAAAAGATATTTTACCTTCATTTATCTGCTTTCCGTTATAAACTTCAACCAATCTCACGTTTTTGATAAGCGCCGAAAAACCTTTGATGAATTTTTCCACGGCAGCATATTCGATGCTGGAGTCGGCAACAATAGAAATATCCTGCTCTATTTCGGGATATTTATTAAGCTGAATGAAAGACTTTTTACCGGAAATAAAATCTTTTATAAAATCGATACGGAACTCGAATGCAAAAACTTTATGCTCTATCTTGAACTCATCGAGAATTTCTTTCTTTATTTCTCCAAAAACGCCGGCTCTATTTTTAGCTATTAAAATCTCTAGAACTGTATTTTCATTATAGAACGCATTCGCATCGACTTTATTGAACGCAAATTTTTTAATACCCGATTCTTTGAGCAAAAATTCGACTACGCCTTTTCCGTTATAAAATTCAGGCTCGCGGCTCGAATGCTTGATTCCCGTACAAACGATTCCGCATAAAATATTTTTTTCCGCAACCGGATATATCTCAGACTCCTCTCCGGTATAAATTTTTCCGATTTCAAATATTTTGATATTTTTATATTTTTTAGAATTTTGCGATACAGCCTTTAATAAATCCGGTATTATGCTGATTCTAAAAAACGAATAATCTTTCGATACGGGATTTTTAAGCTCCAGAACCCCGGCTTTATCGCCGCCCGATATTGAAACGCTTATCTCTTTTTCTCCGGTAAGCGATGGTGAAATAATCTCGATAAATCCGCTGCACCTTAATAAATTTCTGAAAAACATAGATGTTTCAAAGTTTAAATTCTTTTGAGGCGGCCTTAAAATGCCGGATGGAACGGAGGATTTAATATTATCGTAACCGTAAATTCTGAATACGTCCTCGTAAATATTAACGTCTTCGGCTATATCGCTTCTGAAATAAGGCGGTATAACCGATATGCTTCCTCCGCCCTCCGTATTTTCAGATTTATTATCTATAATCTGATATCCAAGCCGCGATAAAAAACGTGATGCTTTATTTTTTACTGCAGAATCTCCAAGAAAATCGGACAAATCATTTAATTTTATTTCATAAATTTTCGGTCTGCCGAATTCACTTATATCGTAGGCATGGCAGGAAACGTTAAAGCCTGCGGCATATTTATCGAGAAGATGCAAAAAGCGCCTTATTCCTAATATGCTTAAAGACGGATGAAGGCCTTTTTCAAAGCGCGTCGAAGCATCGGTTCTTAGAGATAGAGTCCTTGATGTTTTTCTTACGCTCGACATGTTGAAATTTGCCGCTTCGACTATAATATCGGCGGTATTTTCGTCGATTTCGCTGTTCAATGAGCCCATAACTCCGGCAATGGCAATAATCTTATTTTTATCGGCTATAACGATATCCGAGCCGGATAATTTTCTCTCCTTGCCGTCTATAGAAATAACCGATTCGCCTTCTTTGGCATGCCTTGCGATAATCTTACAGCCGTCCAGTTTTCCCGCATCGAATGCATGGAGGGGTTGAGCCGTTTCAAGCATAACGATATTGGTTAAATCCACTATATTATTGATAGGCCTGATACCGCCCTTGAGCAATTTATTTTTAATATCCATGCCCGATTCCTTTATTTTTACTCCTGAAATCTTAACCGCGATATAGGACGGAACTAAGTCTTTATTTTCTACATTCACTGCTAATTCGCTTTCCTTGGATGAAAATTTCCCTATAGGCTCAAATTCGATGCCGCCGTATAGTTCGGGTAAAACCGTATCTTTATCCAATATAGCGGATAATTCGTAGGCAAATCCCAAAACGCCGAATAAATCCGGCCTGTTAGGCTCGAGGTCGAATTCCAAAACGGCATCGTTTAATTCAAAAA
>JAJYYS010000078.1 GCA_021800745.1 bacterium | reverse complement strand
GGGGATGCAGGTATAACCTGAAACAGGAAATATAAATTATTATGCAGTTTTAATGGCGGGGCCGACGGGGATCGAACCCGCGACCTCCGGCGTGACAGGCCGGCGTTCTAACCGTCTGAACTACAGCCCCGTATCGTATGAAGATATTTATAGTAATTCATTTGCGGGAAAAAGTCAAGAATTAATATGGTAGGCGGAACAGGGTTCGAACCTGTGACCCCCGGCTTGTAAAGCCGGTGCTCTAACCGGCTGAGCTATCCGCCCAAAAAAACAACCCTCATTTTTAAAAATCGATAAGACCATAGAACAATAAAATGAGGGTTGAGATGAAACATATATTTTTCTGCGTGCATTGAAAAAGTATATCTTTTTCAGCAGAAAAATATGTTTACTTTCCGGTATTGACCGCTTCTTTGAAAGATTTACCGGCTTTAAATTTAGGCGACTTCGATGCCTTAATCTGAATTTCTTTTCCGGTCTGCGGATTTCTGCCTTTTCTTGCCGCTCTTTTAGTTACTTCGAACGTGCCGAAGCCGACAAGCCTGACTGCATCGCCTTTTTTTAAAGCGCTGATTACCGCGTTAATTGCCGCACTAAGAGCTTTTTCGCTGTCCGCTTTCGTAAGCTTAGACGATTTTGCAATTGCATCAACCAATTCTGCTTTTGTCATACCAACTTCCTCCTTACATTTTAAGGTTTTAATGGTTTAATTTTAGTTAAGCATCTCTGTAATGCTACATTTGCAGGTGCTTTACTTAAGTATATATAATATATATATGTTTTTAATGAAGATGTCAACAAAAAAAATCATATTTTATAACATTTTTTTAATATACTTAAATCGATTTTGCGCCGGCATCCTTTTCGTAAAGAAGAATAGGCTGACCGCTATTAATAATAACATCGTCATTTATAACGCATTCTTTAATAGTCGGGTCGGTCGGTATTTCATACATAACATCTAGCATTATAGACTCGAGAATCGTCCTTAAACCTCTTGCTCCGGATCCGTGTTTAACGGCCTTTTTAGTAATTTCTTTAATAGCCGAATCGGTAAATCTTAAATTTACGTCTTCAAGCTCGAATAATTTTTGATACTGTTTAATCAACGCATTTTTAGGCTTCGTTAAAATCTCCACAAGGGCTTTCTCGTCAAGTTCCTCAAGTGTGGCTGTTACAGGAAGTCTGCCGATAAATTCCGGAATCAGTCCATATTTCAATAAATCTTTAGTCTCAACCTGCTTCATTATTTCGTAAGGACTGACGGATTTGCCGGAATTAACTCCGGCATTAAAACCTATAGGCTGTTGATGTATCCGTTTTTCTATGATTTTATCGAGACCGTTAAAAGCGCCGCCGCATATAAAAAGAATATTGCTTGTATCTAATCTTATAAATTCCTGATGCGGATGCTTTCTGCCTCCTTTAGGCGGAACGTTTGCGACTGTTCCTTCTATAATTTTCAGAAGCGCCTGCTGAACGCCTTCTCCCGACACGTCCCTTGTTATGGAAACATTATCCGTTTTCTTTGCAATCTTATCTATTTCGTCTATATATATAATGCCCTTTTGAGCTCTTTCTACGTCGTATTCGGCATTTTGCAAAAGCGAAAGCAGGATACTTTCGACATCCTCGCCGACATAGCCCGCTTCCGTAAGCGTCGTAGCATCGGCAATGGCGAAAGGCAGGTCGAGCATTCTGGCAAGCGTCTGCGCAAGCAGAGTTTTTCCGCTTCCGGTAGGGCCTATTATTAAAATGTTGCTCTTTTGCATTTCCACGTCTATATTGTTCTTGTCGTGTATGCCATAATCGGGGTTTGATTTGCCGGATTTATTATTATGAGGTTTTTCCGCATTTTTGAATGAAAGATTATGCTCTATTCTTTTATAATGATTATAAACCGCAACGGAAAGAATTTTTTTTGCCCTTTCCTGCCCTACGACGTATTGGTCCAAAAAAGCTTTAATTTCTATCGGCTTGTAAAGATAATTTTCAACCTTTACTTCAGCCGGAACCGGCTGAACTTCATCCGATATGATATCGTTGCAAAGGCTTATACATTCATCGCATATGTAAACCGACGGTCCCGCAATGAGTTTTCTGACCTCGTCCTGTGATTTTCCGCAAAAAGAGCAGTATAGTTCTCTTCCGTAGTTATCGTCGTTATTATTGTTATTATTTTTTTTTGCCATTTTTAAATACCTCTGTATAACAATTATTTCGAATTTTTAATTTCTTTTTTTTCCACCACTTTATCGATGATTCCGTACTCTACCGATTGTGCGCCGCTCATAAAAAAATCTCTTTCGGTATCTACCCTGATTTTATCTATCGATTGACCGGTATGAGAAGCCAAAATCTGATTCAGCTCTTCTCTCATCCTTAAAATTTCCCTTGCCTGAATATCGATATCCGTTGCCTGTCCCTGAAAACCGCCTAAAGGCTGATGTATCATAATTCTGGCATGCGGAAGGGCAAATCTCTTTCCTTTCGCGCCTGCCGCCAGAAGAACCGCTCCCATACTTGCCGCCTGACCCATACATAGCGTCGAAACATCAGGCTTTATATACTGGATAGTATCGTAAATGGCAAGTCCGGCGGTTATAACGCCTCCCGGCGAATTTATATATATATTTATGTCTTTTTCCGGGTCTTCCGATTCGAGAAACAAAAGCTGAGCTATAATGAGATTGGCAAACGTATCGTCGATAGCCTCTCCTATAAAGATAATTCTGTCTTTTAAAAGGCGGGAGTATATATCGTATGACCTTTCTCCTCTGTGCGTCTGTTCGACTACTATAGGTACAAGCGACATTTTTATTATTCTCCGTATTAGTCTATATTAATTATTACGTTATTTTATATTATTCTTCAATATATGATACTTTATTTTGTATGAGAAAATCAAACGTCTTGTCTTCCAGTAAAGCATGCTTTAAGTTTTCCTGCGCTTCTTTAGCGGAATAAAAGCCTTTAACCTCTTCCTCTTTCATATTGGACATAGCTGCGGTATTCTTATAAAATTCTTCAAAATCCGACTCGGTCACCGTTATATTTTCGGCTTTTTCTATTTCCGACAGCAAAAGGTACAGGGCAATATCCCGTTTCGCCATAATTCTTAAGATGCCCATAAATTCACCCGCCTGTTTTTCGCCGATATCTTTATATTTACCCTGTTTCTTCATTTCTTCGAGTCTCGATTTGGCATCTTCCTCTACGATACTGTCTGGAAGTTCAACCGGATTAAGATTTACTATTTCTTCGGATATGGAAGCCCTCAAGGCGTCTCTGTATCTCTTTTCCTCGTATTCGTTAAGGCTTTTTTCGACGTATTTCTTAAATTCGGCGACGTCTTTGAAATCGCCGAAGTTTTTGATAGTTTCGGCATTTAATTCCGGCATTATTTTTTTATCTATTTCTTTTATAAAGCCTTTAACGACGACTTTTCTTTCTTTATCGTCAAATTCAAAACTATCCCCTTTCTTTTTCCCGATAAAAGAAGCCTCGAATGTTTTATCTATAATGCTTGAATTAAGGCTTATCGAATAATCTTTTGCGCTGTCCACCTCTTTGCCCGTTTCGTCAATTGTTACATAATCGATTTTAACGAAATATTTATCGTCCGAGTTTATAACGGCGGAATCGTCTAATTTTTCCTGATCCGCAAGCCTTTCGAGAAGGAAATCCATTTCTTCTTTAATAACTTCGTCGGTAATATCACGTTTCTTAACTTTTTTAACCTTAATGTTTAAATTTAAATCTTTAACTTCCGGCATAACGTCAAACGATATCGAATATTCGTTTTCCGTTTTTTTCTCTAGCATCGGAGTACCTATTACATATATGCCTTTTTCCGAAACAATTTGCCTGAAATCTTCATTTAAAATCTCTGCCGCAGCTTCTTCTATAAGTTCCTGTTCATAATATTTTTTAATTATGGAAATGGGGGCTTTACCGGGTCTGAAACCTTTTATATTCGATTTTTTTGCGGCAGCTTCCAGTTTTTTTTGCAAAAGCTCCTGCGTTTTTTTTTCGTCCAATTTTAAAGTAACGCTCTTTCTGACCGAAGTTTCATCTTTTATCGCAATTTCGCTTGACGCATTATCCATAACCGCATTATCCATGATTTATTTAGGCTCCTGTTTTAAAATTTAATTTATCTGTTAGTCGTTTACCCGACGAATATAGGTCTTTTTGAAAGCATATCCGGCAGGATAAGTTTTCTAAACGGCATACCTTCCGTTCCTGCTTTTATTCCCCTTATAAAATCCGGCGGCGTAAAATTAAAATTCTTTCTCTCTTTATATCTGTCCCTAACGGAAAGAACTCCGCTTTCCGACTCTTTCTGCCCGATTACTACTATATAAGGAACCCATTCTTCTTCGGCGAACATAATTTTTTTTCCGAGGCTGAAATCCCTGTCGTCTATATCTACCCTTATATCTGACTTGAACATATCTTCCTTTAGTTTAACGGCAAAATCCATGAACTTATCGGATACCGGAATTATCCTGACCTGCGTAGGACTGAGCCATAACGGAAAAACAGGAATACTTTTTTTAAGCGCCTCTTCTAATAAAAGGTACATCCATCTTTCAATAGCCCCTACGGACGAGTGGCATATTATGCATCCGGTCTTTTCTCCCGTTTCGGCGGTGAAATTCAGACCGTACCTTTTAGCGTCTTCGACATCGAGCTGAACGGTAGAAAGCTGGCATGAGCCGTTTACCGAATCGACGCCCTGAAATTCGTGTTTAAGCGCCCAGTAGTGCTTCATTTTAGACAGGACTTCGATAAGCGCAGGTTTTTTGGAGTATTTTAAAAGTTCTATTATTTTGTCTTTATATTTATCGTAATACTCTTTTACGATTCTAAAGACTACCGCGTATTCGATGCCCGTGCCTTCGGCAAGGTCTGCATATGTTCTGTAAAGCACCTGATATTCGTTAAAACCTTCTTCTAAATTTAAACAGAAACTGTGGATATCCGGCATAGTAAAGCCTCTCAGCCTTCTTAACCCTGACAACTCGCCGCTTTTTTCATATCTGAAACTTTTTGAAATCTCGTAAAACCTGAGCGGAAGCTGTTTATAACTCATCTTGGCGTCTTTAAGCATCGAAAAAAGTCCAAAATCTCCGGCAAACCTTAAAACGAACTCCTTAGAAGGCGCAAATCCGCCGGTATCGGACTTTTCATCCGGCACGAAAACCGAATAGTGCCGCTCATGAAAAGACTCTCCCTGTCCTTTAATCTCCGGTTTATTCCAGTTATAAATCAGCGGGGTTTCTATCTCCATACACTTCAAATGATTTAAGGCAATATCTTCCGCCCAATCCGACAGAAGTTTATATAAAAGCGTCCCCTTGGGATAAAATCTTAGGTGGCCGGAATCGGAATTTTCTTCGTGGTCGGCTATTTCAAGCCGCCTCATAGCTGAAACGGATGGGGGCGTTTCACCCTCTTTTATTTTAAATTCTTCATACGCAATGACTTTTCTAAGGGACGGGAAATCTTTAAGCACTTTATCGTCAAGTACGCTTTCATTTTTTAAGTCTATTTTTGTTTCGGCGCCGTCGTAATTTAATATGAAAAATTCGCTTTCCACATCTTTTACGACGTCTTCTCTGGTTTTTTTAGAAGAAACGGCTCCCGCGACTGCCGAGGAATCGGTTATATGCCTTGAGGATTCGCTTAACGGATGCCCCTTGCAGGAAATTTTAAAGCTTTTATACCATCCGAAGGGCGCCCTATAAACGGTATAGAACGGCTCAAGTTCGGTTTTTAAAGCATTAAGGGCTGAAATAGCAAGGGAGGGTGCGGCAAGGCTGTTGGAAAGATGCGCGTAAGGATATAAAACTAACATCCGCGGCTTTAATTTATCGGCAATTTCTTTAATTTCCCCGAAAGCCTGTTTTACGATATTTGCCGTGTTTTTTGCATCCTCTTTTTCGACGGTGCAGAAAATCACTAAAGGTTCTTCAAGAAAATTTACGGCTTCATTAACGAGATTAGGGTCTATTTCCTCTGCAACCGGAGTTTTTCCGGTTAAAGAATAGTTGAAATCATCGGCGTGGATTATTAATAGTTGCATAATATATAATATAAATTTTAAAAGTCGTTCGGAAGACTTTCAAGCTCCTTTGCGGTAAACACCGGACCGTCTTTACATACGTAAACGCTTCCGACGTTGCATCTTCCGCATTTACCTAATCCGCATTTCATTCTGTTTTCAAGCGTAGTAATAATATCCCCCTTGTCGAATCCCATTTTTTCCTCCAACGATTTTAACGCAAATTTTATCATAATGGGAGGACCGCATACTATTGCAACGCTGTTTTCCCCTTTTAAAGGCAGTTGTTCGAGAATTGTCGGAACGAAACCTATTTTCCCCGTCCAGTCGGGGGTTTCTCCGCCGGGATCGACTGTAATAATTACGTCGGTATTTTTATATTTTTTCCATTCGTCGAATATACCTTTATAAAGAAGGTCTCCTACCGACCTTGCGCCGTATAATACGGTTATTTTGCCGTAATCGTCACGCTCGTCGAAACAGTATTCCATAATTGATTTTACCGGCGCCATACCTATGCCGCCTCCCACAAAAACAAGGTCTTTTCCTTTCATTTTCGACGTATCGAAATAATTTCCGTAAGGACCCCTGAAGGCTATTTTATCCCCCTGATTCAGATTGTTTATGCCGGTAGTCGCTCTTCCCGAAGACCTGAAACTGAATTCGAAATATTCTTTTCTTAAAGGAGACGACGAAAGCCCAAACGTCGATTCTCCTTCTCCTATAAAAGAAAACTCTCCGAATTGACCGGGCAGAAAATCTATACTGCCGCCGTCTATGGTAAGACGTATGGTTTTGGTGTCCGCAGTTTCCTGAATAATTTCTTTTATTTCAGCCAGTTTCGGCAAATAAATATTTTCCATTAACTATCTGCTCCCCGCTCTATATGTTAAAAATTTTTAAGCTAAATCTGCTAAATCTTTTGCTACTTCTTTAATATCTATGTCTTCGGGACAATTCCTAGAGCATCTTCCGCATCCGACGCACAGATATTTATCGAATTTTTCGCTGTATATTTTAAATTTATGCATAAGCCTCTGTCTATATCTGTCGCCTTGCGTAACTCTTGGATTATGTCCAGAGGTATGAAGGGTGAATATGCCGAATTGGCAGGAATCCCAGTTTCTAATCCTTCTGCCTTCTTTTAAATTTCCTTCGTCCTGTATATCGAAGCAGTGGCAAGTCGGACAGGTATATGTGCAGACGCCGCACCCTATGCATGATAAAAATCTGTCCTGAAAATAATTATGTTCAAAGTTTTTGTCTAAAAAACTTTTAGTCTTTTCTATTTCAAATATCTTTTTCCAGTCCTTATCCGCCGGAACTTGAGCTTTTGTAGTTTCTTTAAAGAAATTCATATAAGGATTAATTAGATTTAAGCCTTTTTCGCTCGTTACTACTGCAAAATATTGAGTTCCCGATTTT
>JAJYYS010000077.1 GCA_021800745.1 bacterium | reverse complement strand
ACGTTAATCCGTTCTTAAGATAGCGCAAAACGGTCTGCGGAGGCATGTCAAATACTCTTTCTTCGGTAATAGAACGGATAAGTTTTAAATATTCGGCGTGCGCCCATACTAAAGGCATAGCCGAACCGGTCGGGCGTCCAAAAAAAAGTCCGCGCTCCGGTATATCTCTGCCATCCCATACTTGTTCAGGAAAAAGACCAATGCCGTCGGCAAAGCCTTCCATCGTTTTTAGCAGGCGTTTTGCTTCTTCAATATCTCCTAAGGCAACGCTGTAATGTCCCCGCTCGCCGGTAAGGAGAGGCCATAACCGTCCCCTGCCTGTACCGTCGAAAGGGCTTCCGTCTTGATGTTCGCCGTAACCGTCTCCGTTGTATCTATGCCAGCAAGGACCATAAGGCGTTTCCATTTTAAGCATTGTATCTACAACCTTTACCGTATCGACTATCCTTTTATCGTCAGCTCTCCTTAACCCAAAACGAACTAAAGCAAGTGCATCCGTACAAACTACTGAAGATATATGAGGATAACAGGATGCGGGCGGACGGTTTTTAATGCATATAACATCGTCGCCTTCTTCAAAATCGGGCGGAGTAACCCTGACGTAAAAACCTTCAACGCCCGCTTTATCGGCAAGTTCCCCTCCTTTTACGTAAAGCCAGCGGTCTATGCATGAATACCATGAATCCGCCGTTTCTAATAAATAAGGAGCAAAAACGGATTCGCCGGCTAATTCCGCAAGTTCGGCTCCGATTATAAGTGCGGAAATTTCTGCCGCAATGGTAAAAGGGGTATAACCGCCGTTTTCTTCCCATCTATCCTGCTGCGTAACAGGACCGTTCTTTACGATATAAGCAAGGGCTTTTTTTACCATAGGCCAAAAACGGTTAATATCGCTTTCTAAAATAGCCGTTTCCCTGCGGGCAAGGTCTAAAAGCAACACCGGCAGGGCGGTTTCATCCATTTGAATGCCGTTCCAGTATGGAAAGCCGTCAACCCACATATTTTGGGGCCAATGACCGTCGGATTCCTGGGTAGATTCAAAATATATAAGCATATTTAAAATTTCAGATTTAATATTTGCGGCGATAAGTCCGCCTGCGGACTGAACCATATCGCGGGGCCAAATAAGATGATAGCCTCCGAGGTCGCCGTCTCCTTTTGAAAAACCCCACGGCACGGCAAGACTGGCAAGAACCGCCCCCGGAATATATTTAGACCGGTGAATCAATATTACCATTGCGCTTATAGAAAAAAGCCCGTGTTTTTCGGCATAAAAAACGGGTTTTTGTTTTTGCCAGAATTCCCGCCACTCGCCGGAATAGGATTCGAGAATTTTCTCAAAACCCTCGTTTATAGAGGCTATCGATTGAATAGCCGCTTCTGAAGGATTTCGCCCGAATCCAAGCGCCAGCAGAAATGAGCCGTCTTTATTAAGCATCATTTCTCCCGTTAGCGCAACATTGCCGTTTTCCGCCCTTTTATAAATAGATGTAAGTTTTCCGTTTTTAATCAAATCCTGCCAGCCGTCCGAAAAACCGACAAAACCGACGGAACAAGCTTTAAAACCGCCGTTATTCATAAGACACAAGGAAGTATTGCGGCGTGAAGCAAAAAGCCCCGTTTTTCCTTTAAATTCATCTGACCATGCAGTATTGCCTGCGCCGTGATTGCCTATATGCGATGCGGTGATTGCGTAGAGCCTGTAATTGCCTGGTTTTAACGGAGTAAATTTTCCCCTTATCAGAACTACCGACCTTTTAGGGTCGGCGATAATATCCTTTTCGATGCGATAATATCCTTTTTCGCAGACGCTCTCAGTGTGATATGCCGGTATCCCTGTATAAATAAGGGAAGGGGAATGTTTAGCATGCCTTTTTTCTTCCGAAAAAAAACCGTCGTCCGCCGTTACCACAAAACCAAGGTCGCGGATTGCCGCCTCGTCTTCTCTAGGCGAATAGACTTCATTCAGAATACCGTGAGACATTGTGAACCAGACGGAACTTCCGTTAAAAGCGGTTCCTACTCCGCTTTTATTGGCTCCCGTCCACCTGCCCGGTATTCCCGGCCATCCTGGAGCAAAAGATTCATTATCCATTTTGTTTACACCCTTTAAAATATTGCGTTGAATTAAATAATGCTTAAACGCAAAATTTATTTTAATTAAATTAAGTATATTAATTTATATTTTATTATTAAAATCAGTGTTAACCGCCATGCGTAAAATTAGAATAATCAATCATTGCGCCGTCGGCAAATATAGTACTGCCGGTAATGTACGAGGCTAAATCGGAAACCAAGAATGTTGCAACATCGGCAATTTCATCCGGCTGACCCATTCTGCCAAGCGAAATTTTTTTAAGAAGGTCGCTTAACGTCGAAGGATTATCCCATACGCTTTTGTTGATATCGGTTTGAATCGCTCCGGGCGCAAGAGACAGCACCCTGATACCGGACGAACCCAATTCCTGCGCCATAGTTTTCGTGAGCATAGAAAGACCGGCTTTTGCAGCCGCATATCCGCTGTAACCGCTCCATGGAATTATTTCGTGAACGGACGTCATATTTAATATAACGCCTTTTTTCTGGTTTATCATATGCCGTAAAACTCCTCTGGCGCAGTAAAAAGGACCGAATAAATTTATTTTAATTACTTTTTCCCATTCCGATATATCGGATTCGTATATAAGAGAATGTTTTCCGTCAATCCCCGCGTTATTCACTAAAATATCAACTCCGCCCCACTTTTTAACAAAAGTATCGACCATATTTTTAACTTCGCCGCTGTCCGAAACGTCTGCTTGAATAGTGATAACGTCTGTTCCTAAGGTTTTTATTTCCGAAGCAATTTTTTCCGCCGCATCGGGGTGGGAATGAAAATTTAATCCGATTTTTGCTCCGGCGGCGCCGAATTTTTTAGCAATCGATTCACCCAAGCCGGAACTTGCGCCCGTAATTAAAGCCCTTTTGCCTTTTAAATTTATATCCATAGCCCTTATTACCCCCAATTTTTTTACAAATAAGAAATTAAATATGAAAAACTTTAAACGGGTCGTGTTCAAAATGATACACTTTAGCTACTTCTATTTCGAGCATTTTCAGCCATTTTGCCTGAATAGATACTGCTATAAAAGCGCCGAGTAACGGACCTATCCAGTAAACCCACCAACCGCTCCATATGCCCGACGCTAAAGAGGGTCCAAAACTTCGAGCCGGGTTAGTGCTGGTTCCTGAAACAGGAGCTTCAAAATAAACCATAACTGCATAAAGGAATGGGAATAAAACCGGAGTAAAAGGTCTCAAGCGTTTATAGCCGAGAAATAAAAAAAGTCCTGCAACAAGACAAAAAGTAGTTGCCGCTTCGCCTAAAACGGCTTCTGCCGCGCCTCCTTTTCCCGGAATAGTCGCTCCATAATCTATCGTTTTTCCTATGCTTCCCCAAAAAAGAAGCATAAAAGCCCCTGCCGACGCTCCGAGAAACTGCGCTACGACATAGCCTATAGCCATAGTTCTTTTAATTTTACCTTTCATCCAGAATGAAAACGTAACGACCGGATTAATATGGGCGCCGCTCCATTTACCCACCGGTGAGAACGTTATAAGCATACCGGTACCGCCGAACAAAAATCCCGTTAGCGCCCTTCTAATCCCCGGACTTGGAATTAAAGAAACTATCGGACTTCCCTTGCCGAAATCTAGGATTACGAAAGACACGCCGATGCCTATAAGCAGAGCTGTTCCAATAAATTCAGAAAGATACAATCTCCATATTTTCATATTAATTTAAATTATATCATAAATAATATATTTACCGTTTTATATTTAATAATTTTAATGCAATCCTATATAATCACAGATAAACCGTATCCTGCGTCTGCGAATATCCGGTTTTTAAAAAAAGTAAAATATAATCCCTTAGATGACGGGTAATTAAAAAGTTGTGCTTCACGTGGTTATGCCCGTTTTCTCCAAGCTGTTTGGCATATTCCGGATTTTGCAGAATCTGCTTTGCGTACAAAGCGGTTCCTTCGATTGTTCTGGATAAAAGTCCCGAATATTTATGCGTAATCTGTAACGGTATGCCGCCGACCGCAGAAGCTATTACCGGTTTAGATTTCCATAAGCCTTCGGAAACCGTAAGCCCGAAACCTTCCTTTATGGATTTCTGCAATATTACGGTTGACGCCCTCTGAAGAGCATTTATTTCGATATTGCTGACCGGCGGAAGATTTAAAACAAATATATCTTTATCTCCGCCCGCTTTCTCGATAACTTCGTTATAAACTTCCGTTCCTTCGGGATCGTCGGCCGCTGCTCCGCCTGCAAGAACAAGCTGGCAATCGACGTACTTTTTGACTAACCTGTAAACGTCTATGACGCCGAGCGGGTCCTTGAGCCTGTCGAATCTGGACACCTGTGTAATAATATTTCTTTCGGGGTCTATTTTAAATCTTGATAATACTTCGTTTATAGTTTCGGCCGGCAAATCTTTATTTTTATCGGAAAGAGGGTCTATCGACGGCGAAATTAATATCTGCGGTATTTTAAGCTTTTTTGCAAAAAGGGGCGACGAAAAAACCGAATAGTCGTATTTTTCTATAAATTTTTTTAAAAAATTAAACGTCTTAGTGTTAGCCGAGCTCAAATCTATGTGGCATCTCCATATAAATTTTTTTTCTTTAAAACCGTTTTTGCCCTTTGCATTTATTAATCCTATAGGCTGGGGGTCATGTATGAATATAATATCGCCGAGCAGATTAATTTCCTTTAAATTTTCTTCCGTAACGTCGAGAAAGTGTCCGAAATCGCTTTCCGATATATTTTCTTCTACGCCGTGAAGGGAATTATGAATTTTTTTAGTTATTTCAAAAAATTTTTCTCCGCCTTTTATAAAATCCCATCTGGCATCTACGCCGACTTCCTTTAGTAGAGGCACCATTCTGGAAAGAATTTCGGCGACGCCGCCGCCGACCGGAGTGGAATTTATATTTTGGACAATCTTGCCGTTTAAATAAGAACCTAATTTTTCGATTTCTTCTATCGTTTCTTTGCCTGCAATATCAGCGTAGTCTTTTATAGACCTCATTTTATAACCTTTTTTATTATTATTACGGTTATTTAATCTAAATTATTTAGCTACTTTTAAAAATATTTTTCCGTATAATTTATAATTTGTTCTTTCAATTTATCCATTGTAACGGAATAAGGGTCTATGTACGCAATTTTAGCGGCTAAATCAGGAAGCTGAAGTTCGTCTCTAATCCATACCGAAAAATCGTCGAATCCGGAGCTTAATCTAAAATGCGATTCGAAAAAATGATAATATACCGAAAAAATAGTGATATTTTTTAAAATATCGTGAAACTCCCTGAGAGTATATGCCTCTTTCCCGGCGGACATTACGAAAGTAACCGCTTTCATAAAATTAAACCTTTCATTCATTTCAACCCATCTGGTTTTTGAATCTTTAGATATAAAAGCCGTTAATCTTCTTGTTAATTCCTGTCTATAATCATCCATAGTATTATATGCGAACATATCTATGCTCGAGATTTCTTCTCCCAGCATTTTTTCGCCGAGCGTATTGATAATCCAGTGGGCAAAATCGTTTGGAGCGTCGGGAACAACGTAATGGTGCTGTATGAGGTAATGATGCGTGTGGTAATAAATAATGGAATCGTCCGCCTTTTTTATGCCGTCTAAAAGTTCTTTTAAATTTAAGGCATAAATTCCGGTAAGCTGAGGCAAAGTTAATCTAGTATAAAATTTAAAAGGATATTTGGCTATCGTTTCCATTTTTATTTCTCCTTTTTATTCTTAAAACAAAAGATAAGATTAAATCTCTTATCGGGTCCTCATAAATTTGCGGAGTATAAACTTCTACGGCGACAAAATAGCTTGTCAGAGAAACATCAGCGACTCTAATAACCGGCGGCGGATTTTTTTCTATTAAACTGCCTATAATTTTAGAATCGTCCGCCGGGATATTGCTATAATCCTCCGCTAACGTTAAATAATCATAAAGTTCCTTTCTGAAACTATCTAAATCGGTTTCTTTGCCAAGCTCAAACCTTACTCTGACTAATCTTCTTTTTGTATTGTCGTAATTAGTTATTAAAGCCTGCATTAAAATATTATTGGGCATTCTCATAGTAAAACCGCTGTCCTCGATGATAGTCGTAAAGAGCATATTTATATCTTTTATAACGCCGGTATATCCCGGCTTGGCAGTTTCGTGCTGATAAGTGGACATTAATAAACCATACTGCCATGTGACTATAGTTATTCTATCACCTATTTTAAAAGGCTTCCCGAACAATATTATAAAACCGGCAAGCAGGTTGGATAAAAAAGACTGGGCGGCAATTCCGAATATCACGCCAATAAAAGTAGCGCCGAGAAGAATATTCGATATATCGATGCCAAGCGTGGTAAAAATAAACAGAACGAGAATAAAATATCCGGTAAAACTTAATAAAAACCTTAAAAATCCTGCCTTATCTTCGGAAATATATGCGCTAAGTATTTTAGACGAGCTTTTTTGAATTAATTTTATCGCTAAAATCCCGAAAATAGCAATAAATATTGCTTCGATAATAGAAAAATAACCTTTTGGAAGTATGTTTTTAGAAAAATATTTCGAATAAAAATGTATAACGAAAAACAGAACAAAAAACAAAAAGCCTAAGAGAGCTATGGGCATTATAATATTAACCAGTCTTTTTAAAGGGGCGGAAGGAGCGTTTTTTTTATCCTTGAATTCGTCTTCCCCGTTTTCGCCGTATTTATTGCTCATAATTTATTATTTTTAGATTAAATAAAATAAAGAGCGGCAAGAAAGTTATATGCCCAATCGTAAATATCGTTTTCCATGATTATATTTTGCATCTTTGTAATTCTCGTCTCTTTTTCTTCTTTATCCATCATAAGAGCTTCATATATTTTTTCGGCAAAACATTCGGTATTGAAGGGATTAACTAATAAAGAATCGTAGAGCTCTTTAGACGACCCTGCAAATTTAGACAGTATGAGCATGCCTTTGTAATCGGTATCCGACATAATATATTCTTTAGAAACAAGATTCATCCCGTCGTGCAGAGGAGAAACTATCATAATATCGCAAAGCCTGTAATACGCCAGATAAACTCCTAATTCAAGCTGTTTAAAATAACCTGCTACCGGATGCCATTCCGATGTTCCGTATTTCCAGTTGATATCGCTGATGAGTTCCGAAATTTCTTCGTTTAATTTCTTATAAGCATTGATATGCACCCTTGAAGGAACGCCGAACTGTACAAAAACAAATTTGCCTATAAGCTCCTGATGGTTTTCGAGCATTTTATCGATAGCCTTTAGCTTTTCGACAATTCCTTTTGTATAGTCGAGCCTGTCCGTAGAGACGGCTAAATATTCATACGTTTGCCCGATGATTTCGTCGTTCTTTTTGATTTTATCTATAATTTTATCGGTTTCTCTCGACAACGCAAAGTGATGAAGATAATCGGCATCGACCGAAATAGGAAAAGGTTTGACCCATGTTTTATGCCCTTTAT
>JAJYYS010000076.1 GCA_021800745.1 bacterium | reverse complement strand
ATTGATAGGCATTATTTTCGGTTTTTTAGTTCTTATTATTTTTACCGGCGTCGAAGTAGCCGGACAGCTTATCAGCGTTCAGGTCGGATTCGGCATGATAAGCCTTCTGAACCCGCTGATTTCAAATCAACAGGTTTCCCTTATATCTAACCTGCAGAATTATTTAGCGTTGATAATTTTCATAGAAACATCGGTATTTTTCTTCGTTATCGAAGGCATATACGACAGTTTTCAAACTATCCCATTAACTTTTATTAATTTTTCCCCTTATATTTTTAGATATTTAGTGAGCAAAGCGGGGGATATGTTTTTAATAGGCGTTAATTTAAGTATTCCAATAATACTGGTAGCTATTTTATTGAACATAATTATCGCTTTAATGGGGAGGCTCGCTCCGCAGTTTAATATTTTTGCCGTCGGTTTCCCGCTTATTATAGTCGTGGGACTGCTTATGCTGTATGTTTCCGTGCCGTATTTCATCGATTATATGATGCTGTCTTTTTCAGGTTTAAAATTAGAATTTAACCGTATGATAAACTTAATATAAAATATTATGGCAGAAGACAGGTTCGATAAAACTGAACCCGCAAGCCCTAAAAGAATTCAGGATGCGAGAGAAAACGGGCAGGTAATGAAATCAAGGGAGGTTACCACCGCCTTTGTATTTGTCGTCGTTATAATTTACCTTTATTTTAATATTTCGCATATAGGCGGAATCTTATCCAACCAATTGGTTTATTTTTTGTCTAATTTTTCCCGTTTAAATTTAAATTATACCGCCTGCATCAAAATTATGGACAATCTTATCTATACCGTTGTTTATGCCGTTCTTCCATTCGTCCTTATAGTATTTTTTGCATCATTGGTTTCAAATATAGCGCAGGTGGGTTTTCTTCTCACTTTTCAGCCTTTAATTCCTAATATTACGCGTATAAACCCCATATCGGGCTTTAAAAGATTTTTTTCGCTTCAATCGGTGAACGAATTAGTAAAATCTGTTTTTAAATTTTTCGTTTTAGCCGCCATAGCTTATTTTACCTGCGCGCCTTATTTAAAAAAGATATTGGTTTTACAGTATATGACCCCGTCGTTCGACATTTTTTTTACGGTTGAGCTTATTTATAAGCTTTTTTTTAATATTCTTATGGCTATGATAGTTCTGGCGATTGCCGATTTGTTTATACAAAGGTATCAATACAACAAAGGTCTCATGATGACCAAACAGGAAGTCAAAGACGAAGCCAAACAGTTTGAAGGAGACCAACAGGTAAAAGGAAAAATCAGAAAAATGCAGAGGGAAATAGCCAGAAGGAGAATTTTGAAAGAGGTCAAAAATGCGCATGTGGTTATTACAAACCCCACGCATTTTGCGGTAGCCCTCAAATACGACAATAAAAAATACAACGCTCCGGTAGTGCTTGCCAAGGGAGCCGACAATCTGGCTCTCCTTATAAAAAAAATAGCAAAAGAAAACGATATTCCGACGGTAGAAAACAAATACGTCGCAAGGACTCTTTACGAAACATGCGAACCCGGGCAGGCTATTCCCGCATCTCTCTATAAAGCCGTTGCGGAAATACTTGCCCATTTATATACGACTAACGAAAAGTTTAAACAAATATGGAGTTTCATTAAATAATGGCGGATAAAGTAGAAACGGGCGCTATTTCCCGAAACATATTTTTTAAAAATTCCGACGTACTGCTTGCCCTTCTTTTTATGATGGTTATCGGTCTTATGGTTATTCCGATAACTACATGGATGCTGGATATATTTCTGACTTTTTCCATCGCTTTCGGCATAATAATTTTATTAATTTCTATTTATGTATTAAGACCGCTGGAATTTTCTATATTTCCCACTATCCTTTTAGTAGCGACGCTGTTCAGGCTGTCTTTGGAAATCGCCGCCACGAGGCTTATACTGCTGTATGGATATAAAGGGGCTGATGCCGCGGGAATCGTCATACAATCTTTCGGACAATTCGTCGTCGGAGGCAATTTTGCCGTAGGAATAGTTATCTTTATAATTTTTATCGTCATAAACTTTCTGGTTATTACCAAGGGTGCTACAAGAGTAGCCGAGGTATCGGCAAGATTTACTTTAGACGCCCTGCCCGGAAAGCAGATGTCCATAGACGCCGAACTTAATTCGGGTTTTATAACCGACGCCGAGGCAAGAAAGAAAAGATTAGATTTGACTAAAGAAGTAGATTTTTACGGGTCTATGGACGGCGCAAGCAAGTTCGTAAGAGGGGACGTCGTAGCGACTATAATAATTATTATCGTGAATATCATAGGCGGACTTTTAATAGGAATATTCCAGCATCATTTATCGATTTTTGAAGCCGCTTCCGATTATACCCTTCTTACCGTAGGAAGCGGGCTTGTAGCGCAAATTCCCGCCCTTGTAGTTTCTACGGCGGCAGGTATTATAATGACGAGAGCTACCCGCGAGAGCGACCTTTCCAAGGATTTTTCGTATCAGTTTCTTTCCAACCCCAGAGCTCTATATACCGCTTCCGGCATACTCTTTTTTTTCGGTATTATTCCGGGACTTCCGCACTGGCCTTTTATTCTTTTCGCCGCGACGGCGAGCCTGATAGCTTATCTTATTTCTATGGAAACAAATAAGAAAAAAACGGAGTCGGCAAAAAAAGCCGCTACGGAAAAAAAAGAAATACCAGAATCGCAGATTATCGAAAACGCTATGCAGATAGATATTTTGGAACTCGAAGTTGGATATAATCTTATATCTTTCGTGGATGCCGCAAGAAGCGGAGAGCTCTTGGAAAGAATAAAAGGGATAAGAAAACAGCTGGCGGCGGACATGGGGATTATCGTTCCTCCTTTGCATATAAAAGATAATCTTAATTTAAAACCCAACGAGTATGTTTTTTTAATTAAAGGCATCGAAACGGCCAGATACGAAACGATGCCTAATAAGCTTCTCGCTATGAATCCCGGGAACGTAACCGAAAATATCCCCGGCATAGTTACTAAGGAGCCGGCTTTCAATCTGCCGGCGCTCTGGATAGACGAAGGATTAAAACAGAAAGCGCAGTCCGCCGGATGGACGGTCGTGGAAATACCAGCCGTTATAGCGACCCACATAGTCGAAATAATAAAAAATAATGCGGCGGAACTTCTTACGAGGCAGGATGTTCAGAAACTTTTAGATATACTTTCCGCGAAATATCCCAAGATTGTCGAAGACCTTATTCCGGGAGTTATTTCACTTAGCTCCGTCCAGAATATTCTAGAAAATTTGCTTTCCGAAGGAGTTCCCGTTAAGGATATGCTTACCATAGTGGAAGCCTTGCATAATTACGCGCCAAACACTAAAGACCCGGCAATTTTAACGGAATATGTGAGAAGCGCTTTGAAAAGAACGATTACAAAAACTTTAATAGCGCAGGACAATACGGTCAGGCCTCTTACGCTCGGTAAAAATTTCGAAACCGTCGTATTTAACGAATATAATAAGACTAAAGAACAGGGAGCCGGATATTCCGGACTTGACCCGTCTTATTACAATAAAATAATTTCTGCGGTCAGGGACGGCGTTAAAAAATCTGCGGATGCCGGCTTGTCGCCCATAGTGCTGACTTCTCCGCGTATAAGACTTTTTTTAAAGAATATTTTAAGCGAAATAATTCCGGGGATTTCCGTCGTATCTACGAGCGAATTGTCCCCTAACGTAAAAATAAAACCGGTAGGAACTATAGAAATATAATATATGCAGATTAAAAGATACGAAGTTTTAGACATAAAAGACGCGATAGAGCTTATTAAAAAAGACCTCGGAGATGAAGCGGTCATAATTTCCACGAGGCAGGTCAACGGTTCCAACGATTTAGGTTTTTTCGGAAAACCTTTTCTCGAAGTAGTCGCGGCGATAGATTATAAAGAAGAGGATATTATTCCGCCTAAGGAGAGCCGCGGCTTTAACCGGGATATACTTGCCCCTTTATATGACGACGTGAAATTTTTGAAAGACAACTTCGACAGCATAGTGGAAGACAAAGTTATTTACGTCTTAAATTCAAAGTTCGAAGAACTTAAGGCGTTTATGAATGAAATCAAGTTTGATTTAAATCTGCTAAAAGACGAAAGAACGCATAAAGGAGCGGTAGAAAACGACCTGCTTGTATATTTAGACAATATTTCTTTCGAAAGAAATATATCCGTTAAGTTAATCGAGATATTTTTTAAAGATATAAAATTAACGAATTTCAAAAAGGAAGAAAAAGTAGAATATTTTAAAAAATTTTTTAAAAAAATAATAGAAAAAAAAGTCGAAAGAAAAAAGTTGAACCGCCTGTTTGACGGAAAAACCGTTATTGCGGTTATCGGAAACAGCGGCTCGGGAAAAACCGTAACCGCCGCCAAACTCTGTTCCAAGTTTATATTCGAAAAAAATCAGCATGTTTCGGTCTGCTCTATAGATTCGTTGAAAATCGGCGGATATGAAACTTTAAAAAAATATGCCGAAAAACTAAAGATAGATTTTTCCGCATTGAAAGATCCGCAGGGATTAAATTCTTTTATTTCCAATTCCCCATCCGACGTTATAATAATCGATACGTTTGCCGTTAACCACAACAATCTGTTCCAGTTGAACGCTCTCGCAAAATTTTTCGATAAATTAAAAGGCGGAATCAATACCGAACTTTTGCTCCCCGCGCATCTTAAGCACTTAGACGCCGTCAGGGCTTACGAATCTTTCAGGAATAAGATAGGAATAAACGGGGTTATTATTTCAAAAACGGATGAATCGCGGGGTATAGGAAATCTTGCGGGACTGCTTCTCTTTCAGGACTCGGCAATAGATTTTATTGCCTCCGGAGAAAACGTTCCGGAAGATATCGAAGAGGCGACGGCGGAAAATATTTATTCGTTATTTTTTCCTAAACCGATAGAGTTTTAAGGGGCAATAACAATTTTAAGGGGCATTTTAAAATGAAAAGACAGAGAAACGAAAATTCTTATACAAAAATTATTTCCGTTACAAGCGGCAAGGGCGGAGTGGGCAAGACCAATATAGTCTGCAACCTTGCATATTGTTTTGCTTCTATGGGAAAAAGGGTAATAATAATGGATGCCGATTTAAGCCTCGGGAATGTCTCGGTAATAATGGGGATGATACCCAAACACAATATATCGCAGGTTATTTACGGGGATAAACAGCTCAGGGATATTATAATGACCGATTCCAACGGTATAATGGTTCTTCCGGCTTCTTCCGGCATATCGGAGCTGTCTAATCTTTCGGAATCTCAAAAGATTACGCTTATGTCGAGATTCGATGAATTTGCCGGCGATTTAGACGTCAGCGGAAGACCGATAGACGTGCTTCTGATAGACACTGGAGCGGGGATATCGTCCAATGTTTTGTATTTCAATCTTGCCGCCAGCGAAATATACGTCATCGTTACTCCGGAGCCTACTTCCATTACCGACGCCTACGCTCTCATAAAAGTTTTAAGCACTAAATACAGCGAAAAATATTTTTCTATTATCGTAAATAACGTCAGGAGCGAAAGAGAAGCAAAAGAAGTATATAAGCATTTAAGCCTTGTTTCCGATAAATTCCTTAAAGTCAATTTAAATTATCTAGGACATATTCTGAACGACGACAACGTTTCCCGCTCCGTTATAATGCAAAGACCGGTGTCAAGTATTTTTCCTGATTCTAAAGTTTCGCTTTGTTTTAAAAAATTAGCTTATAATATACTGTCGCAAAAAGATAATAAAACGTCCAACGGCAATATTCAGTTTTTTCTTAACAGACTGCTTATGTCGTTTTAACTTTTGATATAATATGCAAAAATTAGACGATAAATCTAAAAAATTAATAGAAGAAAACTTTAACCTCGTCAATAAGGTAGCTAATTTTATGTCGGTAAAATTTAACGGCATAATAAATAAAGACGATATTATCGAGTTCGGCATATTCGGGCTGATAGATGCGGCAATAAAGTTCGACCCGTCAAAAAACGAAAATTTTAAATTTTATGCGATAACGCGCATAAAAGGAACTATACTCGACAACGTGCGGAAACTTGATTATATGCCCAGAAACGTCAGAGAATTATCCGGAAGAATAGAAAAAGTCTATTCAAAATTAGAGCAGAAATTAGGGAGAATGCCTTCGGACGAAGAAGTTGCAGGCGAATTAGATATAGGAATAAGCGAACTTAACGACATGTTTTATAAGATAAGAGGAGCCTCTTTTTTAAACGATAAAGATTTCATATCTTTAGACAAGACCAGACCGGAATCCTTGGATGCTATCGAAAGCAAGGATACTTCGATAATAGACGGTCTTTTGATGGACGAGAAAAAAAATATATTAAAAAAATATATAGATATGCTCGAAGATATTGAAAAGAACGTTTTAATGATGTATTATTATGATGAACTTACTTTAAGAGAGATAGGAAATATATTAAATTTAACCGAATCGAGAATCTGCCAGATTCATTCTAAATCAATTATAAAACTGAGGGCTAAATTGAAATCTTATGAATAAAGAAGAAATAAAAAAGCTTGCGAAATCCGGAACTGCGGAAGATATAAAAAAGTTAATAAAAATGCTGGATTCCGACAGTCCCGGCATCGTCGAATCCGTCCAAAACGCCTTGGCAAATATCGTCCGCGGGGAAAAAGAACTTATCAAAAAACTTATGGATTCCGCCGCATCCCCGTCTTTCAGCATAAGACTCCGTTCAAATTCTTTCGATGTTTTGAAACAGCTGGCTATGCGGAACGGTAATTTTTTAGCGGATTACGCCGGCAAAAACAGCGGAAAGTACGACAGAATAACCGCGGAACTGATGAGATACGGACGTTTTACCCCGCCGGATTTTCCGAAAAAAGCTTTAAAAGCTCTTGCAAACAGCAAAGACGAGATTACGATGGCGAATGCCATCGAATCGAGCGGAATATTAAAGATAGATTTGGGAAATATTTTGTTCAAGGCGCTAAAGGGTAATTTTTTTGCGTTATCCGCGGCGCTTTTTTCAATAGGGGAATTGAAACTAAAAAAAGCTTTTCCGAAACTGAAAGAAATATTATCGAGTACGGACGACAGAGTCGTTAAAAATATAATTACCGAATCTCTTTCCAAAATAGGCGGAGACGAGATAACGGACTTTTTACTGGAACTTCTGAATAAAAACGTAAAATATAAATTAGACAAAATATATATACTCAAAAGTCTTTATAAAATATGTTTTATAAGCGAATGCGATAAGAGCGGAATAAACATAAGCAAGGAAAGAATGTATCTCAAGCTGTCCAAAATGAATTTAAAAATAAGCGTATTCTCCTTAAACGATTATGAAGAAAAAGACGCTATAGACGCTATTTTATGTTATTTTTCTTTGTTGAACCATAAAAAATCGAGAAAAATATTCAAATTTATTTTTGAATATTACCAAAAAAACGAAAATTTGGACGAAACTGAATACGGCTATATAAAAGAAATAATAAAAAAAATAGCAAGGCCGAAATTTATAACCGAATTTATAAAATCGTTAAAACCGTCCGACGATTTAAATAATAAAACGGATTTACTTATAGACGTTTTATC
>JAJYYS010000075.1 GCA_021800745.1 bacterium | reverse complement strand
GCATAATTCAACCTATCTTAATTGCGTTCACTGCGGCAAGTGTCTGCCCGTCTGCCCGTCTTATAGTATCGGCTTAAACGAGTTTTTTAGCCCGAGAGGCAGGGTGCGTTTAGTTTTGACGGATAACGCAGACAAACTTCCTTTGAGAGCGTCGAAGGTAGCCGAATCGATGTCCGCCTGTCTTTTATGCGGAAGATGCGTTAAAATATGTCCTAACGACGTAAAAATAGACGAATTGGTAATAGACGAAAAAATAAAGCTGAACGAACTGGCGGTCAGAGCTTTTTCAATTGACAAATTTGCATTAAAAGCTCTTAGAAATAAAAGAAAAGTTTTATTAAAATCCGCCTTAAAAATTGCAAATATTCCGGTAATAGAAAAACTGGCGGGCAGGTATGCGCCTAATCCTGAAGGGAAACCTTTCATCGCAGATAGTGACCTTATATTTAATGCTGATGCCGCCGCTATGCAAGCCCCATCCGGTAACCACCCCGCCCTGCGGGCACCCCTCCTTGAAAGGAGGGAAGTTATAGGAGAATCTATAGATACTTCGTTGGAAAACCCGCGGTCTCTACTTCTTAAGAAGAGCGGAGTTATAAGGCAATCAGCCGATGAGGACTGTAAAAATATTTTTACCGCCGGTTATTTCGGCGGATGCGTATTCAATAACATATACCCGCAGATATCTGCCGATACTGTAACTTCCCTGACGAAAAACGGCATCGAGGTTTTTGTCCCGAAAACGCAGGGCTGCTGCGGGCTGCCTTTTATTTCGAGCGGCGACGTAAAATCGTTTAGAGAGCTTGCCTTGAATAACGCAAGGGCTTTTAAAGATAAGAATCTTGATTATATAGTAACGTCCTGCGCTTCATGCTCATATTCTATAAATAAACTTTATCCTTTATATTTCGATGCAAACGGCGAAGGTTATGCCGAAGTCAGGCAATTTTCTGAAAAATTACTCAATATCTGGTCGTTTTTTAAAGAGTTGGAAAAAAAAGGCGTTAAAATAAAAACCGGAAAATTAAAAAAAGAAACCGAGGCCGTTTTTCATATACCCTGCCATCTTTCAAATATGGAGGGGTTCAAACCGTCTTCCGCTAACGAGAATTTAATCGGCGAGGCGGGGTTCATTGCCGATAAAATTACGGGATTGGAATTGAAGCCCTTGAAATACAATTATTGCTGCGGCAACGGCGGCATGTTTAATATAAGGCATTACGATTTATCCAAAGAAATTACAAGGCGCAAGTTCGAGGAAATTAAAGAAGCATCTCCGCAGGAAATATTGACGTCATGTTCGGGATGCATATTTTCTTTGAAAGACCAGAAAGGAATATTAAAAAAAAATGAAAGTCTAAAGGTGAGCCACTTAATAAACGTTTATGCCGAAAGTTTAAAAGAATGAATCCGGATTTACAAGCATAGTTACCGCATTTTTTACTTTTTCGATTTCTACCGGAAGCGTTCCGGCAAACTCTCCGTCGCACTGATAAAATATATATTTATTGTTTGAGGAGTCGGAAGACGATATGAGCATCCTGCCTGCTTTGACGTAAAAATTGGGGTTGTCCGAATATCTTTTATAAAACGTCAGCGATTTTAATATAGAAAAAATAACGTCCGTTCTGCCGGATGCGTTCTTTACCAATCTTATATTAAATTTTTCATTTAAAGGCGAATTGCAGGGAAATACCTTAAAAGGTCCGCCGTAATATTTAATATTAGATACTATAATCTCTTTGGCATCGTGTTTGCCGCCGCCGTTATCTTTTACTTCCAAAGACAGCCCGCAAAATTTATAATTTTTAGCCAATTTAATTATGTTGAATATATAGCTGATATATTTTATGAAATTATTATATATTCTTTTCTTATTTTTTCTTATTTTTTCCTCCATATTTTTAACGATAAAAGCGTCAAGCCCGATGCCGGCCATAGCAAAAAAAAATCTGTCGTTGGCTTTCCCCAGATTTATTTTAACGGGCTTATATTTATAAATAATTTCATTAAGCGCTTTCTTGAGGATATAAGGCGTTTTGTTTTCCAATGCAAAAAGATTAACCGTGCCCATAGGCAGATGGGCAATAGGAATATCCGTAAATACTAAATTGTTTATAACGTAATTTAAACTTCCGTCGCCTCCGGCTACTAAAACCATATCGTAAAAGTTTACGATATTTTCTTTTTCGATGCAATTTTCGATTATATTTAAAGTATCGGTTACGATATTTCTATATTTGAAAAAACTTAAAATATAGAAAAGTTTTTTTTCGGAAAAACGTCCGGATTTAGGATTGTAAATAATTAATACTCTATTGAAATTCATCTTAATTAATTTTAATAAATATAAAAATTATTTGCAATATGTTAAGGCTGACTCAATGCTTCGCGAATTTGACTTTACCGCAATGCTTTATTATAATGTAAATGAGCTGTAATAATTATAAAATAAGGAGTTTATATGCATCACACAAATACAGGCATAGCCGGCAAAAAAGTTTATATACCGTATATGTCGGATGCCGCCTACGCTTTAAGCGCGGCGTTCAGAAGATGCGGCGTAGATTCCGCGGTTATGGACGAGCCCGACGAATCGACCCTCGATTTCGGGCTTAAGTTTACGAACGGAAACGAATGCATGCCGTGCTTCGTGACTACTGGAGACATTATTAAGGTTATAGAAAAACCCGATTTCGACGCCAAAAAATCAGCATTTTTTATGCCTACTTCCCCCGGTCCTTGCAAATTCGGACAATATAACAGGTTGCATGAAATGGTGCTGGACAATCTCGGCTATAATGAAGTTGAATTTCTGGTTCCAAGCGCTCAAAAATCTTACACCGATTTTATAGGAGACAAAGCTACTCTTTTCAGGAGAGTTGCCTGGCAGGGCTGTGTCGCGGTAGATACTTTAGAAAAGGCTCTTTATAGGGTCAGGCCTTACGAAATTACTAAAGGAGATGCCGTTTCGGTTTATAAAGAGTGTATAAATTTAGTGGTCGATGCAACCGAGAATGGCAAGAATATTTACGATACTATGGATATATGCGCAAAGAAATTCGAAAAAATACCGAGAAAAGACGAATTGAGGCCGCTTATAGGAGTAGTAGGAGAAATATTTTTGAGGTTAAACAAATTTACCAATAATTTTACGACGGAAAAGGTGGAAGCGCTTGGAGGAGAGGTTTCGGTCGTTCCTACATACAAGTGGATAACTTTTACTACTCATGAATATACAGTTAATGCTTTCAGAAGCAGAAAAGTAAAAGATATGTTTTTAAGCTTCCTTGTAAATTATTATCAGAGGAAAGACGAAACGAGCATGTTTAAGCCATTTAAAAAACTTCTTAGAAACCATAAAGAAACAAGTATAAAGGAAATACTTTCTTATTCCAGAAAATATCTCGACTTGTCTTTAGGCGGAGAAGCAATTCTTACCGTCGGCGAATCGGTAGATTTTGCAAAAAAAGGTTATTCTGGAGTAATAAGCATCCATCCTTTTCACTGCATGCCCGGTTCTATAGTGCAAATAGTTTCAAAAAGATTCAGGGAAGACCTCAATAATTTTCCCTGGATAAATTTATGGTTCGATGGACAGGAAAGCACTAATTTAATGCTTAGGCTTGAGGCTTTTATGCATCAGGCGAGGCAATGGAATGGAGTTAAAAATGACTTTTCGGAAGCCGCGTAAAGTGCGCAGGAATATAATTCTGATTTTATTTTACTGCTTTATAACCGTGTCGGCGTCTTTTTTATTTATTAAGCAATCTTACGGAAGCGGGTCTATCGTGGAGAGGCTTTTTAACGAACTTAAACCCGGCGTTGTCCACATAAAAGTTTTAGGTTATGCGCGCCTTAAGAATGGCGCTATAATGCCTGAAGAAGATATCGGAACCGGATTTTTCATAAATAAAAACGGAGATATACTTACAAATTTTCACGTCATAGGAAATGCCGGCAAAATTTACGTAAGTTTTTTAAAATATAAAGATATAAGGGCAAGCATCATAGGGACAGACCCGATGTCAGATATAGCCGTTATCCGCATAAACCCTCTTGGAAGAAAGATAATTCCATTAACTATGGGTGATTCGGGCAATTTAAGGGTGGGTGAGAGAGTTATAGCCATAGGAAACCCTTATAACCTTTATCAAACCGTTACCACCGGTATTATAAGCGGTCTTAAGAGGTCTCTTTTTTTCCCTTCCGCAAGATTTTACGGAAATATAATACAGACGGATGCGGCGATTAACCCGGGAAACTCCGGAGGACCTCTTGTTGATTATAAGGGGGATGTTATAGGTATAAATACTGCGAAACTTGCAAATAATGCCCAAAATATCGGATTTGCAATTCCCATAAATCTTGCAAGAAGAAATATACCGGAACTCATTAAATACGGAAGGGTTATACGCCCGTGGCTTGGAATAGAAGCTATAAAGCTTACGAAAAGCATTTCTACGTTACTCGGTATAAAATATGTCGAGAAAGGACTTTTAGTCGAAAAAGTTTTTCCGAACAGCCCCGCTTACAGGGCGGGTCTTGTTGCCGGAAAAAGATTGATAGCTATGAAAAATATTAATTATTTAATAGGCGGAGACATAATAACAAGATTAGACAATAAAAAAGTTTATTCGTTTTCGCGCCTCGAAGAGCTGATAAGCACATTTTTACCAGGTCAGATCATTACCCTTAAAATCCATAGAGGCAAAACGGTAAATTTCGTTAAAGTCAGATTATCGAGCATGCCTTGATATAACGAGAGGTTTTATGCCATGTTTTTAACCGAAAAAAAAGATATAAAAGAAATAGACGAAGCATTAAGCAGATATAAAAAAATAGGGATTATAGGCTGCGCTTCATGCGCTTCCGTCTGTTTGACCGGCGGCAGTAAAGAAGTAAAGGAGATGGAAAAGCACTTGGAGGCTTCCGGAAAAGAAGTCACATTTACGATTTCGATAGACGAGCCCTGCGATAAAAGAGTCTTAAAGGAAGATATCCGTTTTGTCGAAGACGAAATGGAAGATACGGAGGCGGTAGTAGTTTTATCGTGCGGTACCGGAGTACAGACTATAGGCGAATTTATAGGAAAAAAAGCCGTAGCCGGAACCGACAGCAAATATATTGCCCAGACAGAACACATAGGCGAATATAACGCTTTATGCGGCGGATGCGACGAATGCAGGCTGAATTTTACCGGTGGGGTCTGCACTATAACATTGTGCCCCAAAGGCTTGCTGAACGGTCCTTGCGAAGGGCATAACGGCATCAATTGCGAAGTCTATGAAGATAAAGAATGCGTGTTTATGAAATCCTACAAATTGATGACGGAATATTCTGAAGAAGAAAATTTTAACAAAATTTTTAATCCAAGAGATTACGGCTTATCGTTAAAAAGAACAAAAATATAATTATTCGGAAGTAAATAGAATATGCAGATAATACCTCAAATCGAAACCCCTGTCGGCGAAAATTACATAACTTTTGAAGAAAATTTGATAAAGCTTTTAGGCACAATAGAAAAAGCCGGACTTAATAATAAAAATGCCGGGCGTGATTTTCCCGATATAATCATCGAACAGAATTTCGGAGTAAACGGATTGCTGTTATGCAAGGGTTTAAAGGACAGGCTCCGCAATATAAATACAGCTTATGCTTTTAATATGAGGGATAAAAACCGGATATCCATTTTGTCCGATTTAATTACTCTTAAACAGATAGGAGTTAAAGATATTGTGGTATCCGAAGGAGTGCATCCTTTAAAAACCGTTTTTAATTCGGCTAA
This sequence comes from bacterium, assembly GCA_021800745.1. Next base: position 1,845 of record JAJYYS010000075.1, on the reverse strand, counting down.
GCCCGTGTACGACGTAGATATTTTAGGTATCGGGTTGATTTTAAAAAGAGGCTTTATGAATTACCTTGGAGGCATCGGAGATAAAGACGAGCCGGACTTTTTTAACCTCGGCGTCGTCGTTTCCGCCTCCGCCCCCGTTGACGGCTTAAAGGCAAAAAAACTTATTAATGTAGGAGCGGATAGGTTTATCATAAATTATACCGGCAAAAATCCCGATGAAGATATAATAAAATATATAAAATCGGAAAAAAAAGAAATTTTTTTGTACGTTAAGGAGTCATATGTAAACGATTCGCTGAAAGATTTTATCGGGGCAAATGAGCGGTTGAACATAGACGCCATCATAATTAAAATTACAGACGAAAAAGCAAATGTTTTTACGCGGCAATAAAGCAATAATTAAAAAAAATGGGAAAAAGCAATTTATTTGTAAACGGAACTAAGGGCGACAAGGCTATAGTCCTAGGAAATGAAGCTATAGCGCGCGGAGCTTTAGAAGCCGGCATAGGCTATGCTTCTATGTATCCGGGAACGCCTGCTTCGGAAATTATTGCTGTTCTCGATAAAAATAAAGGCAGTATCAAAAATTTATATACCGAATTCAGTCTGAACGAGCACATATCCCTTCACGGCGCCATAGGCGCTTCATGGTCGGGTATAAGGTCCCTCTGCGCTATGAAAAACGTAGGGCTTAACGTTGCAAGCGAGCCGGCCCAGTTTTTATCATATACCGGAGTAAAAGCCGGCTTAGTGCTTGCCATAGGGTCCGACCCTGGCGCTCCAAGCAGTTCAAACGAGCAGGACGACAGATGGTACAGCCTGCATAATTATATGCCCGTAATGGAGCCTTCCAATATTCAGGAGGCGAAAGATTTTACTGAAGACGCTTTCGACATCTCGGAGGAATTTTCTTTCGGAGTTGTTTTAATGGCTCCCTCAAGGCTATGCCATAATGCGGGAACGCTTTATTTCGGGGATTTAAGAGACAGGTCGGGCATTAAAGGAGATTTTAAGAAAGACCCCGAAAATTATTTAAACCTTTTCGGTATGGCGGTTAGAAACCATGCTAAATATTTAGAAAGGAACGAACTCTTAAAAAAATACCTCATAGAATCGAAATTTAATAAAATTATCAACGGAAGTTCGTCTAAAATAGGATTTATATCTTCAGGCGTCGTTTATGCCCATTTAATGGAGTCGCTGGATATTTTGGGTATTTATGAGCATAAAATATTAAAACTTGGTTTCACATTTCCTCTGCCGGGCGAACTCATCGGCAGATTTTTTGAAGGTCTCGATAAAGTAGTTATAGTCGAAGAAGCGGAAGGTTTCCTGGAATTTCAGATTAAAAAAATTGCTTACGAATTGGGATTTAAAGGCGCCATTTACGGAAAAGAATTCTTTAAGCAGACTGGCGAACTTACTATAGACGATGTTATTATCGGAATAAGCAATTTTTTAGAAAAACCTCTTCCGGCTTATTTTGATTTTGCCGTTAAAAAAGATAAAGAATTGAGAGATAAACTGCCTCAAAGGTCTGGAACGTTCTGTATAGGATGTCCCCACCGCGCGACTTTTTATTCTATCCTTAAAGCCGTCGGTTTTTCTAATACGGAAGGAAGAGAAAGAGAAGCCGTTATTGCGGGCGATATAGGATGCTATACTTTGGGCCTTCTGCCCCCGTATAATGCAATGGATTTTCTTACATGTATGAACGCTGGCTTAGGGATAGGCCAGGCGATAAGTATTTTCGACAAGCAGAAAAAAGTTATAGCCCTCGTCGGCGATTCGACTTTTTATCATTCGGGAATTCCGGTTCTGCTTAATGCCGTTCAAAACGGCTCC
>JAJYYS010000074.1 GCA_021800745.1 bacterium | reverse complement strand
ATACCCTGAGCGAAGATTCATAGGCGCTGTTTCCCGCCGTAAAAGATTTTATTTTAGATTCGATGCCTGAAAAAACTGCAGATTCATGAGTTTCTTCCTTAATAAGTTTTTTGTTGGATTTAGAGACTTTGAACGTCGAAGGAGCGACTCTCGCGACTATTAATTTAGGGCTTGAAGCTATATTGGGTTTAGAAGTTGAAACCGTAATAAACTTATTCGCTCCGAATGCCTGCTGGATGGATACGGCAAGTTCTTTTAGCCGGACGTTATTTACTTTGGATATCGCAAACATTACTATGAAAAAGGACAGAAGGGTCGTTAAAAAGTCGCCGTAGCTTATCATCCATCTTTCCGAATTGCTATGTTCGGGGCATTTTTTCTTCTTTCTCATTTTTCTTTCTCCCGATTTTTTATTTCATACATTTCTTTCTCCTGTTCGCTTAGAAAGGATTTCAGCTTTTCTTCTATAAGTCTTGGATTTTCGCCGTTTTGAATGCTTCTTATTCCCATAAGGATAAGCTCGTATCTTAAAACTTTTACTTTCAGGTTCATCTTAAGTTTGCTGGATATAGGGAATAAAACGGTATTTGCGAACGCAAGGCCGTAAAGCGTTGCGGTAAATGCGACCGCTATACCGGCGCCGAGTCTGTTCGGTTCGTTTAAATGCTGCATAACGTGGATAAGTCCAAGCACCGCGCCTATGATACCCAAGGTAGGGGAATATCCGCCCGCCTGTTCATAAATCTTAACGCTTTCTTCTCCGAATTCTTCTATATTGGATAATTCCGTTTCCATAATTTCCATAACGATTTGGGGGTCTATTCCGTCAACGACCAACTGCAGCGCTTTTTTTATAAAATCGTCGGAAGAGGCTTCTATTTCTGATTCCAATGCAAGAACCCCGTTTTTTCTTGCTTTTGTGGCATAATTAAGCAGGTCGGATATAGTATTTTCAAAATCTACTTTTTCGGATAAAATTACGTCTTTAAAAGATACAAGAGCTTTTTTAATGTTTTCCATCCTGTTTCCCGCGATAGTCGCTCCGGCTGTTCCCACTATGACTATTACGAAGCCTATGGGGTCCATCAACTGCATTAAATTAGACCCCTGCAGAAAATTTCCGAATATTATCCCGCCTATACCAAGGATAAAACCTATAATAGATGCTATATCCATATTTTAGTCTTTATAATGTTTATTTATAAATTTTTATTATTATAATATAAATAATATATTTTTAAAATAATTTCTGCAAACTTTTATTAATAATCCGATTATGATATAATTTTTCAATACATATATTATAATATCGGTAAATTTTAAAACCATATGAATACAACGGGCGTTTTAAATTCTTCGGAGGCGGCGGATTCTTCTTCTACGGCCGTTTCCGCAGGTAAAAAAAATCATGCCGAAAAAACTGCGGTTTCTCCCGCGGAGCTCAAAGAAATAAAGACCGTCGCTACTAAATTCGAAAGCCTTTTTTTGAATATGATTTTCGATTCTATGTCGAAAGAAGTAGGGAAAGGCTCCTTTGTCGATAAAGGGACGGGTTATAAAATCTTTAATTCTCTTTTTTACGAAGCCGTAGCCAACAATGAAAGCTACGGAAAAGGGATAGGCATTGCGAGAATGATAGTGGATTATTTCAAAGAGCATCCTTCTTTAATCGCGCAGGACGGCCTTAAAGAATTGAGTTCTTCGGTATCTAAACTTTCCGCTACCAACAATCTTTTTCAGGCGTATAATCTAGAAAAAAATAAAGGCGGCGGCGGTAACGGCGGAGACGGCGGCAATTTAAACGGAGATTACGTTACGGCCGACGGATTGGCAAAAAAAGCTTCGGAGATATACGGCGTTCCTTACGGGCTGATAAAAGCCGTAATAAAAACCGAGTCCGGATTCAACCCTTACGCTGTTTCCGGCAAAGGAGCCATCGGGCTTATGCAGATTATGCCGGCTACGGCAAAGGAGCTGGGCGTCGATCCGTATGACCCGGAAGGAAATGTTTTCGGCGGAACGATGTATCTCAAGAGCCTCTTAAACCTTTACGGAGGAAATGAAGAGCTTGCGCTTGCCGCTTATAATGCCGGAACGGCAAATGTCGATAAATATAACGGCGTGCCGCCGTTCGAGGAGACCGAAAATTACGTAAAAACGGTTCTTTCTTATTACCGCGAGTATAATTCGGATTCTAAAACTAAATCTTAAGTTATACTAATATGGGAAGACTTCTCAGTTTAAAAGAATACGGCGATGCGCTGGATGACGCAAATACATTATTGGTTAAAGGAAAACTTACCAAGGCGGTGGGCCTTGTCCTCGAAACCAAGCATCCCGGTCTTTCTATAGGAAAGATATGCAGGATAAAAAGTAAAAAATCCGGCATTTTTGCTGATGTTAATTCGAATATAACTTCGGATATTACTTCTGGTATTACCGCCGAAGTTATCGGTTTTAATAACGATAAAGCCATACTTATGCCCTACGGAGATATCTCCGGCATAAGTCTGGAAAGCGACGTCCTTCTTTTAGACGAAGAAGAAAAATTTCCGGCGGGAGAAGAGCTTCTTGGAAGAGTCATAGATCCTTTCGGCAACCCGATGGACGAAAAAGGCAGAATTTTTTGCGGAGATTACGCAAAAATATCCGCCGAACCACCGTCTCCGCTTTCGAGAAAAAGAATCAACGAAGTTATGGACGTCGGCGTCAGGGCGGTTAATTCATTTCTTACTATAGGCAAAGGTCAAAGAATCGGTATTTTTGCGGGTTCGGGCGTAGGCAAAAGCACCCTTCTGGGCATGATTACCAAATATTCCGAATCCGACGTAAACGTTATAGCCCTTATAGGCGAAAGAGGGCGCGAGGTTAAAGAGTTTATAGAAAAAAGCCTCGGAGAAGAAGGATTAAAAAAATCGGTTATCATAGTAGCCACGTCGGATAAATCGCCTCTCGTCAGACTGCGAGGCGCTTTTGCCGCTACCGCCGTTGCCGAATATTTCAGGGACAAAGGGCGCAATGTTCTGTTTTTAATGGATTCTATAACCAGATTTGCTATGGCGTCGCGCGAAATAGGCTTATCGGCGGGCGAGCCGCCGACCGTCAGAGGTTATACGCCGTCCGTATTCAGCGTTTTACCAAAACTTCTCGAAAGGGCGGCTATTTCGGACAAGGGGAGCATTACCGGAATATATACGGTTTTAGTCGAGGGCGACGATATGAACGAACCGATTTCGGATACGGTCAGGTCTATTTTAGACGGGCACATTATTCTTTCCAGAAAAATAGCGGAAAACGGTATTTTTCCGGCCATAGACGTTCTTAACAGCTTGTCGAGGGTTATGCCGGACATCGTTTCCGAAGACCATTTGCTTAAGGCTAGAGAAGTTTTAAAAGTAGTTTCCGAATATAGAGTAAACGAGGACCTTATAAATATAGGCGCATATTCTAAGGGTTCCAACGATAAGATAGATTTTGCCATAGACCATATATCGAATATAGAAAATTTTATAAAACAGACGCCGGACGAAAAATATTCGTTCGGCGAAAGCCTTAAGGAAATGGGAGAATTGCTTAATTAACTATTGCGAGCGAAGTATTGTCATTGCGAGCGTTAGCGGACGGACGAAGTCCAGCGTAGCTAACTCCAGCGCAGCTAACCAATCTTGCCGTTTGTGAGATTGCTTCGTCGTTAAACACTCCTCGCAATGACAGGCGGCAGCGGTAATTAAAAAATATCTAAGATATACTAAAATATGACATAAAAAGGTATAATAAAATGAGAATTAGCAAAGAAGATGCCTTATCTTTATTTAAAAACAATAATCTTCCGGAACTCGGTAAAATTGCCGAAGGCGTAAGAAAAGCCAAGCACCCCGATGGCGTCGTAACTTTTATTATCGACAGAAACATTAACTATACAAACATATGTACTTCGGAATGCAAGTTTTGCGCTTTTTATAAAAAATACGGCATTCGGGATGCAGAGGCATATATCCTTTCCAAAGAGCAAATCTTCGGTAAAATCCGCGAAACGAAAGAGCTTTCCGGTACGCAGATTCTTCTTCAGGGCGGCTTGAATCCCGATATCGGCATCGATTATTATCTCGGGCTTTTAAACGATATAAAAGAAAAATTTAATATCCATATACATGCTTTTTCCCCCCCTGAAATTACTTTTATTGCAGATTCAAACGGCATTACCGTTAAAGAAACGATAGGTCTCTTAAAAGAAGCGGGGCTGGGTTCGGTGCCCGGCGGAGGAGCGGAAATACTCGTTGACAGGGTCAGAAAAAAAATCAGTCCAAATAAAATTAACAGCCGTCAGTGGCTCGAGGTTATGGAAGAAGTCCACCTCGCCGGCCTAAATTCTTCGGCGACCATGATGTTCGGGACGATAGAAACCGACGAAGACATTATAGAACATCTTTTTGAACTCAGAAATCTTCAGGATAAAACCGGCGGTTTTAAAGCTTTTATTCCATGGAGTTTTCAGAGCAAAAATACGGCTCTTAATCCCAGAGGCGTTTATGGCCATTATTATCTGAAAGTTCTTGCGGTTTCAAGAATAGTTTTGGATAATTTCGACAATATTCAGGCATCGTGGGTAACGCAGGGGGCAAAAATGGGACAGGTAGCATTAAGTTTCGGCGCAAACGATATGGGTTCGACTATGCTGGAAGAAAACGTCGTGAAAGCGGCCGGAACTGCAAACAGCGCGGTTGACGAGAAATTAATGGTAAGGCTGATTAAAGACGCCGGATTTATTCCCGCTCAAAGAGTTAATGATTATGATATAATAAAATTTTATTAAAAATTATTATAAAATTATGTTATAATTTCATTTGTTAAAAATAATAAAAAATGTCAAATTAACTAAAGAGAGGAAAATAACGCGGTGACTGAAGAAAGGCTGTTGTATTTTAAAAACATACTCAATAAAAAGATAGATTCTCTGCTCGGCGAGGCTTTAAAAACCGTGGATTCTATGACCAAAGAGGACGATAACTTTCCAGACCCTACAGACAGAGCGACTCTTGAATCGGACAGAAATTTTGAGTTGAGAATCCGCGACAGGGAAAGAAAACTTATTCCAAAAATAAAAGAAGCGCTCGAAAGAATAGAGAACGGAACTTACGGTATATGCGAAGAATGCGGTGAAGAGATTTCGGAAAAGAGATTAGAATCGAGACCGGAGGCTACTATGTGCATTGTTTGCAAAACTAAGGAAGAAGAGCTCGAAAAAAAAACTAATATATAATAAAACAGGATAAATAATGATAAATACGCTGAATAAAATTTTTCCCCGCAAAAAAATACTTATCGTAGAAGACAACAGGATGCACTCCGAACTTTTAAAAATTATCGTCCAGTCTTCTTTCGACGCCGATATCGTTATTGCGGAAAACGGGAGGGACGCCTTAGATAAAATTACGGAAGGCTGTATTTTCGACCTTATAATAATAGACATAATGCTTCCGAAGATAAACGGGATAGACGTGCTTAAAACAATTAGAAAAGTTTATGATAAAATCCCTATTTTAATGCTAAGCGCGTTGAACGATAAAGAAACCATAAATAGAAGCTATGCCGAAGGAGCTACGGATTACATAGCAAAGCCGATAAGAAATAAACTGCTAAAAGACAAGATAAATATTTTGCTCGGCGGTTGTCTCTCGGGAGGGGTCGTGCTCCCTAATTGTTAATTAATAATTTAAGATATTTAAAGATTGGTTAGCTGCGCCGGACTCCGTCCGCAGTGCTCGCAATGACAAACTGACTATGGCAAAAATTTTTTAAAGTTGGACCAAAAATAAAATAAAGGGGAATTAATTTTAGCTTGAAGAGACAGAATAATTTTATGAACGGTATCATGGCAAAAATCTTGATATACGGCGGCGGAAATGCCGCAAAAACTCTTATCGATATGTTTAGGGGCGACAAAAACGTCGAAATAGCCGCCTTAGTAGCCAGAAATTTAACTAAAGAAGGAGCCGTTTTTGCCAAAGAATTAAATATAAAGTCTTTTAAAACTATTAAAGAAGCCAAAGACGGCGGTATAAATTTTAATATAATTTTTAATCTGACGGGACAGCCGGAAAATGAACTGCCCGAACTTGTGGAACTCTACGGCGGAGGCGTCGAAATAGTTAATTCCGTCAGCTCCAAACTCATTTACGACCTGCTTTACGACAGGCATAAAAATCATATAGACAAAGAAAAGATTATTAAGCAGTTAAGAGAGCAAAAAGCATATTTTAAAAATATTCTCGACGATTCTTTCGATATGATTATGGTTACCGACAGCCGCGGCGTAATCACTGAATTCAATAAAGGCGGCGAGAATATGCTCGGTTATTCTCAGAAGGAAGTCTTAGGGAAACATGCCTCCGAGTTTTATATCAACCCCGAAGAAAGAGACGATATTTTAGAGAAACTTAAAAAAGATAAATTCGTTGCGAATTACGAAACAATCCTTAGAAAAAAAGACGGCGATCCGGTGGATATTTCCCTTACGATATCCCGCATTATGGACAAAAACGGCGATATAATAGGAACTATCGGAATTTCAAAAGACATTACGGACAAAAAGTTTCAGGAAAAAAGGCTTAAAGAACTCAATGAGAGCCTCGAAAATAAGGTTATCGAAAGGACAAAACAGCTCGAGGAAAACATTAAGGAGCTTGCAAGGGCTAACGAGCTTAAATCTAAATTTATCGCAAATATGTCCCATGAACTAAGGACGCCGCTTAATGCAATAATAGGCTATTCCGACCTTCTGTCCGATTCGACGGACCTTAGCGAAAAATATAAAAAATATACCAATAATATATTGGTATCCGGCAAACACCTGCTTCAGCTTATCAACAATATACTAGACATATCTAAAATCGAAGCGGGAATGTTTTCGCTGGAGTATTCGGTGTTTTCGATTAAAGAAGCTATAGACGAAGCTATCGTCGTTTTGAAATCGCTTGCCGGAAAGAAGAATCTTTCTATAACGGTAGAATATGAATGTTCCGGCGATTATAAGTTATATTCCGACAGGGTTAAATTTAAACAGATAATATATAACCTGCTAAGCAATGCCATCAAATTTTCATTTGAAAATACGGAAATAAAAGTCGTATGCAAAAATATTCCGCCTTCTTTGGATATTAAAACCAAGTCCAACTTTAATTTAAAAAGATACGGCAAGCCGCAGGATAAATTATTCGAATATATTCAAATCGATGTCCTGAACCGCGGCATCGGAATAGACGACAATTTTAAAAATAAAATATTCGAGGAGTTTACTCAGGCGGATAATAATTATTCAAGACAGTACGAGGGAACGGGTCTCGGACTTGCCCTTACAAAAAAAATCGTAGAACTGCACGGAGGACATATAAATTTTGAATCCGTTAAAAACGATTTTACCGATTTTACGTTCGTTCTTCCCAATCCCCTTGAAGCCGAAGTATCGGCCATAAGCGCCGAAGACGCCGAAAAAACTTTGATAACCGTCGATGCAAAAACTTTTTTCAGGGACAATAACGTAAAAAGAAATAAGCCTCTTGTTTTAGTGGCGGAAGACGACAGGCCGACGTCCGAAATCTTTACGATAAATTTAGTAAATTCAGGGTATTCGGTCGCGCATGCATACGACGG
>JAJYYS010000073.1 GCA_021800745.1 bacterium | reverse complement strand
CTTGCCGTCAGAGGGGGAAAATTCGGAGAAAGATGGTTCGATATTTGCAAAGCATATTCGGTTAACGTAAAAGCTATAGACGTGGAGTGGGGACATACCGTTTCTCCAAAGTCAATCGAAGATGCGCTAAATGAAGATCCGGAAATAAAGGCGGTTTACATACAGGCGTCCGAGACATCTACGGGCGTTTATCATCCAGTAAAAGAAATTGCCGATATAATTAAAAAAAGACCGAATACCATACTTGTAGTAGATGCTATTACGGCTCTCGGCGTAACAAACGTTCCTCAGGATGAATGGGGTATAGACGTTGTAGTAACCGGTTCGCAAAAGGCTCTTATGCTTCCTCCCGGACTTGCTTTTGCTTCTTTAAGCGAAAAGGCCTGGGGTTTTGTAGAAAAATCGACACTACCGAAGTACTATTTTAATTTTAAAAAGGAAAAAAAATCTCTCGAAAAAAACCAGAATGCATATACTCCTAATGTCCAACTCATAGTAGGTTTAAGAGAAGTATTAAGGGAAATTAAAGAAGAGGGGCTGGAAAAAGTTTTTGCAAGGCATGCAAATCTTGCTAATGCCGTGAGAACCGCAGTGCAGGCAATGGGATTAAAACTTTATACCGTAGATGAACCGTCAAATGCTCTTACGGCGGTTTGGGCTCCGGAAGGAATAGATGCCGGAAAAATAACAAAGCTTATAAGGGAAAAATACGGTATTACCATAGCGGGCGGTCAGGATGCGGCTAAAGGAAAGATATTCAGAATAGCTCATCTAGGCTATGCCGGATGTTTTGACGTTATAACCGCTATTTCTGCGTTAGAGGCGGTATTGAAAGAACTAGGTTATAAATTTGAAACGGGTAGCGGACTCAAAGCCGCACAGAAAGCTCTTTTCGGCGAATAGTTTTTCTAGTTAACTATCTACTATTAATTAATTAGGTATAATACGGGAGATAAGAGATGTTTAAGGTTATCGTAAGCGATAAACTTTCCAAAGAAGGCATAGATATATTAACTAATTCGGGCAAGATTCAGGTAGATGTTAAAACAGGGCTGAAACCTGAAGAACTGAAGCAGATAATTCACGAATACGACGGCATCGTTATCAGAAGTGCTACCAAGCTTACTCAGGATATTATAGAAGCGGCAAAAAAACTTAAGGTCATAGGAAGGGCGGGCAGCGGTTTAGACAACGTCGATAAAGCGGCTGCAACTGCCGCCGGCATAGTAGTTATGAATACGCCCGGAGGAAATACGGTAACTACGGCAGAACTGACCTTTGCGATGCTTCTTGCAATGTCGAGACATATACCGCAGTCTTTCCTCTCGATTAAAGAAGGCAAGTGGGAAAAGAGCAAATTTCAAGGTACGGAAGTTTACGGAAAAACTCTCGGAATAATAGGAATGGGCAATATAGGACAGGTGCTTTATAACAGGGCAAAGTGTTTCGGAATGAATCCGATAGGATACGACCCTCTTTTGTCAAAAGAAAAAGCCAAAGAACTTGAAATAAATCTTGTAAGTTTAGACGAAATATATGCAAAATCGGATTATATAAGTGTTCATACCCCTTTAGTAAAAGAAACTAAAGGAATGATAAATAAAGAAACCATATCTAAAATGAAAGACGGAGTGAAGCTTCTTAATATAGCAAGAGGAGGTATAATCAACGAGGCCGATTTATACGAAGCTCTTAAATCAGGCAAGGTTTCCGCATGCGCATTGGACGTATTTGAAATAGAGCCGCCCGTCAACAATCCTCTTTTAACTTTAGACAATCTTATAGCTACTCCGCATCTTGGAGCATCTACCGAGGAAGCCCAAACTAACGTGGCAGTGGCTATATGCCATCAAATTGCCGATTATCTTATAAACGGCACAATAAAAAATGCCGTAAACGTTCCTTCTGTAACGAAAGAAGAGGTGGAGATTATAGGACCCTATTTGAATTTAGGAGAAAAAATAGGCAGGCTGTTGGGAAGCATTATAACGGGCGGAATTACAAATATCAAAATAGACTATAACGGCGCCGTTTCCTCGCATAATACCGGAGCTATAACTCCTAATGTCGTTAAGGGTATTCTTTATCCGTTGTTGGGAGAGGATATAAATTACGTAAATGCAAACGAAGTTGCAAAAAAAAGAGGCATATCGGTTATCGAATCGAAATCGGACCAGGCATTCGACTACACAAGTTCGATATCTATTGCCGCAACCACGGATGTTAAGACTTTCAGCATATCGGGCGCTATATTCGGCAAAAAAAATCCATGGATAGTAAAAATAGACGATTATTCAATAGAGGCTATTCCCGAAGGGCATATATTGGTCATATTTAATCTTGACAGACCGGGCGTTATAGCTTCGATAGGAAAGGTTCTTGGCAGGAATAAAATCAATATTGCAAGAATGCATCTTGGAAGGCATTTGGATAAGGCTATCTCGATATTGCAATTAGATTCGGCGGTAGATAATGCCGTAATTAATGAATTAAAAGCCGAACCAAATATAACCGAAGCTAAATATTTAGAATTATAGTGAATAGAAAAAATCCGATAATTCCTTCCCAGCCGCCCCAGGGAACAAGGGATTTTCTTCCTGGAGAAACGGAATTAATAGACGGAACCGCTAATATATTACTGGAAGAATTTTCAAAATGGGGATACAGCAAGGTTATCACTCCAAGCATAGATTTTTTAGACATGTTTTTAATGAGCTCGGAATCTGCAGAACTGTTTAAGGTTGCAGATACAAGCACAGGTGAAATGCTGTCTTTCAGGAGCGATTTTACGCCTCAGATAGGCAGGATCAGTTCCGCTTTAAAAAATTCTATCGTCCTGCCGTACAAGTTTTCTTACAGCGGCCCCGTTCTGAGAAATTTCGACCCTGTTCTCGGCAAGCCCAGGGAAATATGGCAGGTTGGAGTTGAATTAGTCGGCCCTGAAAGTCCCGAGAGCGATGCAGAACTTATAATTATGGGCATCGAATCGCTTAAGCGCCTTAATATAAAAGATTTTAGCGTAGATATAGGGAACGTAGAATTTTTTAGGGGGATAGTTTCGGACATAGAAGCGCCGTACAAAAAAAGGATAGAAGAATTTATATTAAGGAAAGATTCTTCCGGTTTGCATGATTTTTTAGAAAGCATATCTTTGCCATCCGGTAAAAAAGAAGCTATAAGCGAGCTCCCTTTTATATTCGGGGAAAAATCGGTTATTAAAAAAGCATGGAAAATGGCATGCAACGAAGCGTCGAAAAATGCTTTAGACAATTTGGAGAGGGTTGTTTCCTATATAAAATCTTATAAGCTTGAAAGATATATTACTATCGACTTAGGCGAGATACGCGGGCTTAACTATTATACGGGAACGATCTTTGAATGTTTTGCGCCGAATGTAGGTTATGAAATTTTCGGAGGAGGCAGATATAATAATTTAATAGGCAGGTTCGGAGAGAATTGCGCAGGAGCGGGATTTGCAGTAAATTTAGATATTTTATCCAAATATGCCGATTTTAGGGCTTGCGGTTATAAAGAGAAAGATTACCTTGTTTTCAATAAGTCTATGGATAAAAAATCGGAAGCCGGGCTTATAGTTTTTTTACGGGGAAAAGGCTTTTCAGCTGAATCCAATTTTATGGATTACGGATATTCGGATGCCGTAAAATATATGAACGAAAATAATATTAAAAATATTATATATATAAACGAAAATAAAATCTTGTTAAAAAATATTTATACCGGTAAAGAAAAAAAATTTAAAACCGTTTCGGATATTAAAAAATACTTAGAAAATAATTAATCTAAATTTAAATTAAATATCTATATTGTTTATGAGAAAAAAAAATATTATTGTCGTGGGTCTTCAATGGGGAGACGAAGGAAAGGGGAAAATAGTAGATTTATTGGCAAAAGATGCCGATATAGTAGCGCGCTACCAGGGGGGGAATAATGCCGGGCATACCGTCGTAAGCGGAGATTTAAGCCTTGTATTCAGGCTTGTCCCCTCAGGAATATTAAACGAAGAAAAAATTTGCATCCTTGGCAACGGGGTCGTTATAGACCCTGTAGTGCTTCTGCAAGAGCTTGAAGATTTAAAGTCCATAGGAATAAACATCAAAGCCAGGTTTTTTATTTCATATAAATCGCATATTATAATGCCGTATCATAAAAGGTTGGATATAGCGAGGGAAAGATTGAGGGGCGCAGGTATGATAGGGACTACCGGCAGGGGAATAGGTCCCGCCTATGAAGACAAGGTTGCAAGGCTGGGTATCCGCGCCGTAGATTTGCTCAACAGAGATATCCTATATAAAAAGATCGTTTTAAGCCTTAAAGAAAAGAATTATCTATTTAAAAACGTTCTCGGGGAGGATATATTTAATCCCGACGATTTGATAGAAGAATATTTAAATTACGGTGCTAAAATCCAGGAATTCTTAATAGATTCTTCAATATTTATAAATGAGCGGCTGGATAAAGGTTCCAACGTCATGCTTGAAGGGGCGCAGGGAACATTTCTAGACGTAGATCACGGCACATATCCATATGTCACGTCGTCTAACACAGTAGGGGGCTCCGCTCTTTCGGGCATCGGTCTCGGCCCTACGAAAATAGACGAGGTAATAGGCATAACGAAGGCTTATACGACGAGAGTGGGAGAAGGTTATTTTCCGACTGAACTTAAAGGTGAGGAAGGCAGGATAATAAGAGATAAGGGGGAGGAGTTCGGATCCGTAACTGGAAGGCCGAGAAGGTGCGGCTGGTTCGACGTGAACTTAATTAAAGAAGCCGGACGTTTAAACGGCGTTACGGGAATGGTGGTGACAAAACTCGATGTTTTATCGGGATTAGGAAAAATAAATATATGCACCGGCTATATGTTGAACGGTTCTATTATAAACCATCTGCCTTTTTCTTCCGCGGATTACGATAGGGCAATCCCTGTTTATGAAGAAATGGAAGGGTGGAGCGGCGATATATCCGGTATAAAATCGTTTAAAGACCTGCCAGTAAATTCACAGAAATATATTCTTAGAATAGAAGACCTTACCGGTTTGCGTATAAACATGCTGTCTGTCGGCAAAGAAAGGATGCAGACTATAAATTTAAAAAATATTTTTTAGGAAGGTTGCTTGTATTGCGGACAATTTTTTAATACGGCTTTGTCGCAAGATTATTCCCCGGATGTTCGTTATATGGCGTATCAGTCATATTTAACCGCCCCACACCTTTTACATCAGATAGACAGTTTAGGCTACACTTTTTTCGGCAAGACCGTTGCGGATATTGGAACGGGCGTAGGAATATTGCCGTATTTATTAAAAGAAAAGAATTTATCTAAGATTATAGGCATAGATTTAGATAAAGATTTTTTAAAAGCCGCGCGTTATTTAAGCAATGACGAAAACACCGCATATATAAATGCCGACGGCCGGAATATACCCGTTAAAGATTCCGTTTTCGATGCAATTTTCGTAAGATATGTTTTTCAACATGTCGGTATGTCGGATATCTTTCTTTTTGAGATTAAAAGAACGATTAAAGACGGCGGACTATTAATTATAGCCGATATCGAAGACGATATGAATATATTTTATCCGGACCTTCCCGAAAGTTCCAAAAAATTATTTCGAATTTATTCCGAATATCAAAAATTAAGGGGCGGAGACAGATTAATTTCTAAAAAATTGCCCGCTTTTCTGTTATCACATGGTTTTAATGATATAAAGATAAGACCGTATACGCTTGTATTTTTTAAGGGCAGCGAGGGAAGTTACAGCCCCGAGGCTTTAAAAAACGCTTTTTTATTAGTTCAAAATGAATTGGAGCTTGTAAAAAACGATATTTTAAGCAGAAACTTAATTACTTCCATAGAATTCCATAAAGGTTTAAACGATTATTTTAAATTTTTAAATTTAAAAGACGATTTACTTATTTCCAAGACCGAATTTTTAATCACTTGCAAAAAATAACAGTATGAAAACGGAATTCCGAGCATTTATTGCAATAAACAACAGAGAAATCTTGAAATTTATAAGGCAGAAATCTAGGCTTATTACCGACCTTTCAAGGCCGGTAATATGGCTTTTATTTGTCGGTTACGGTATTTCTACCATGGTTAAAATTAAAAGCGGTTCTTATATGCAGTTCATTTTTCCGGGCATACTTGTAATGACAGTTCTTTTCAGGTCTATTTTTTCCTCTATATCTATAATTTGGGATAGGGAATTCGGCGTCTTGAAAGAAATACTCGTTTCCCCTGTTTCAAGAAAGACGTTCGTGCTTGCTAAAATTACGTCAGGCGGCATAGTCAGCACTGCTCAGGCTGTTATAATGCTGGCATTTGCACCTTTTATAGGTATTAAACTGAACTTAACCGTATTCGTGTTGGCAGTAGTATCGCTTTTTTTGATTTCATGTGCAATTACCGCATTCGGCATAGTCATAGCTTCAAAAATGACTTCTTTCGAGGGATTCAATTCGATTATAAATCTGATAGTACAACCTATGTTTTTCGTTAGCGGAGCTCTTTATCCCATAAAAAGGTTCCCCGATTTTTTAAAAATACTTGCATATATTAATCCGGTTACTTATTCGGTGGATTTACTGAAGTATATCTTTTTTTACAATAAAAAGATAAATTTATTTATACCTGAAACTCCCGTAGTATGGGATTTTATTTTTATTTTATTATTTTTGATCTTGATGATTTTTCTTTCCAACTATTTTTTCGAAAGAGAAGATAATTAATATTATGAAAAGAAGTTTTTTAAATATATTTAAAAAATCTATAAGGAAAATAAAAGTAAAAAAGCCTTTAGAAAATAAAGGTTTTGTGATATTTCAGATAGACGGTCTTTCCTACGAGGCTTTAAGGAAAGCTTTTTCCCTAAATTTAATGCCGCACTTGAAGAAAATTATAAAGTCAGATAAATATATTTTTAACAAATATTTTACCGGAGTTCCAAGCGACACCCCCTTTTTTCAAGCAGGACTTCTATACGGAAATAACGATAATATTCCGGGGTTCAGATGGATAGAAAGGGAAACAGGCGAAGAAATTATATTCAAAAAGCCTGAAAGCGCAGGCCGGATCGAGGAGCTCCTTGCAAAAAAAAGCCGCGGTCTTTTAATAGGCGGTTCGAGTTATGTTAATTTATTTTCAGGAGGAGCGTCCCGTTCTACATTTACGCTTTCGACTTTTTCCATAAGATATTTGTTCAAAAAAAAGGTAAGGAATTTTGATATTTTTATAGTTTTTGTTTTTCATATTTTTACTTTTCTGAAAACTTTTTTTTATGTTTTTTTTGAGGCTATATTTGAAATAGGCGAAAGAATAACAGATATACTTAAGAACAGGCGCGTGCGTCCGGAAGGTTTTTTCCCTTTCGCCAGAGCAATGTCTAATGTCATATTTAAAGAAATAGAAACATTCGGAGCCATGATGGACATATCGAGAGGGGTCCCTTCAATATATCTGGATTATATAGGCTACGATGAGCTTTCGCACCACAGAGGACCTTATTCGTATAGTGCTTTAAGAACTTTAAAAGCTATAGACAGAAAGATATTTCATATTTATAAAGCTATACTAAAAGCCGAAAGGAAATACGATTTTTTTATTATATCCGACCACGGGCACACGCCGTCTATACCCTTCTCCGGATTAAACGGCGGTAAAATGCTCAAAAACGTGGTTCAGGATTATACCGGCGGCGATTTTGAAATTTATGAATTCGATACGGGTTATAACGCAGTTTTTAAAAGGTTGTTTTTGTATATCGGCGATTTTTTTAAGAAAGGAACCTGCAGTAAAATTTTTAATAAATTTACCGGCAGGATTGGATTGCAAAAAGAAAATGAATACGATGATAAAATAGACTGGAGAACAACCG
>JAJYYS010000004.1 GCA_021800745.1 bacterium | reverse complement strand
AACCTTCCGCAAATGTTTTAAATTTAAAAGATTTAGTAAAATCCCTCGGCGTTTCTTACGTAAAAAGCCTTGACCCAAACAGCGTAAAAAGATTTGCGTCCCAGATTAAAAGCGCATTGAAAGAACCAGGCGTGAAAGTGATAATCGCTAAAAGGGAATGTATTCTGCAGGAAGCCAGAAGAAATAAGATTTTAAATAAAAAAGTGTACGGATTTCCGGAAACCGGAGAATCTTTATACGAGATTCAAAAGGCGAGATGCGTAAAATGCAACGAATGTTTCGTCGAACTTGCATGTCCGGCTATTATTTTAATGAAAGACGAAGAAACGGGTAGCGATTATTACTATATAGACCCTGCTTCCTGCGTAAAATGCGGCGTCTGCTATGAAATATGTCCTAACAGCGCTATACGCAAAGTCGAATTCGATTTAAAAACCGAATTTAAATTACGGCAAAGAGCCGAAATTAAATCTGCGGAAGAAGATTCTAACGAAGTCCGGATTAATTTATGAATATGATAAAAAATAATATATGAAAAAATTCAATATTGCAATAGTCGGTCTCGGCGGACAGGGAATTATAACAATGGGAACCGTAATGAAAAATGCCGCATTAAGTTCTGATTTGCAGGACGTGTCCGGTTCCGAAAGAAGAGGCGGCGCCCAGAGGGAAGGCTATGTCGAAACTTTCGTAAAATATATATTTTACGAAAACGAATCCGAAATGAAAGACCCGAGAAAAAGTATGCATTCCCCTATGATAGAATCGGGAGGCGCAGACGCCCTTATATCGTTAGAGCCTTTAGAAACTTTAAGGGGTGCGTGCTATCTCAATAAAAATTCGATAGTAATCTTCAATGAAACCCCCCATATTCCCATAAGCGTCAGAATGGGACAAACCTCGTATCCCGAAATATCTTTTATCGTTTCCGAGTTAATGAAAATAACCGAAAATATATTTTATTATGATTTCGACGGGATTTCCATGGAAAATTTTAATTCGCTTACGCAAAAAAATATAATAGCGTTAGGCGCTCTCTTTGCAAAGGCCGTTATTCCTATAGAAATTACCGCTATAGAAAATATCCTGAAGATAGGAAAAGGCTCCGAAAATAATTTGAAAGCTTTCAAATTAGGCTTAAAACTGTGAAAGAAATCGAATTAAAACAATTTTTTGAAGATATAAAATCTTTTATTACAGACAATAAAGAAAGTTTTACAATAATGTCCGCATTAAAAAATAATATGAAAGTCAAAGCCGGATTGCAAATCAAAACCGAAAATAAAACCGGAAAGGATTCCAAAGCTTCGAAATCCGATATGTTAAAATTTTTAAAGGACGTTAAGGTAAACGAATGCGTAAAGTGCAGGTTAAGCATTGAGCGCAAGCGGATAGTTTTCGGAGAAGGCAGTCCCGAAAGCAAACTTATGTTTATAGGAGAAGCTCCCGGCGCCGAAGAAGACAATACGGGAAGGCCTTTTGTTGGAAGGGCGGGACAGCTTCTGACTAAAATAATAGAATCTATAAATTTGAAAAGAGAAGACGTTTATATCGCAAATATAATAAAATGCAGACCTCCCGATAACAGAAATCCTATGAATGACGAAATAAGCTTGTGCGTCCCGTTTCTTAAGGAGCAGATTTCAATAATTAAACCCGAAATAATTTGCACGCTGGGAAAATTCGCTACCGAATTTATTATCGGAAACGATAAAGGTGCCATATCTTCGGTAAGAGGCAGGGAGTTTAATTATGAAGGTATAACGGTAATACCGACGTATCACCCTTCGTATTTACTAAGAAATCCGAGCGCTAAAAGAGAAACATGGGAAGATATGAAAAAAATAAGAGGATTATATTTTAAAAATTAATTTAAAAAATTGGTATATAATATCCATATCGGTTAAAAATAAAATATTCTTATTTAAATCATCAAGAATTTTAATATGGCTTATTTAGCGGACTCCTTAATATTTTTTGCTTTTGTATTAGTCGTTACAGATTTCTTTGCAATGAGCTACGGCGTTTTTACGGCCGCCGGAGCGATTCTTTTTGTAGTTGGAACCGTTATTCTGTTTTCCGTTATGCATGCCGTCCCCGCCTTTTTCATAAGGATTGTCCTGCCTACCTATATTACTTTAACCGTGTTCGTTTCCATTTTTGTTTACTTAGGATATAAAGCTTATAGGGCAAAAGTAAAAACAGGCGGAGCTGCTTTAATAAACCAGGAAGGAGAAGTTGCCAAAGATATTAAAGAAGGAGGGGAAGGCAAAATTTTTATAAACGGCGAACTATGGACGGCTTTTTCCGATAACGAAATAGTTAAAGGCTCTAAAGTGGTCATAACGGAAGTAGATAGCAAACTCAGGCTTAAAGTCAAACCTATAGGAAATACAAAATAAATTAATCGCTTCATTGAATGTTTTGCTTATCCGCCTGTCTTCGGCATGCGAAAGCGGTAGGTGTAAACCTGTATGTGAAGTGTTTCAAAGATTCTGGAGGATATATGGATACGGGTTCGATTTTCTTTGCGGTTATAATAATCGTCGCGGTTATTATAATTTTAAATGCGGTAAGAATTATAAACGAATACGACAGGGCGGTTATTTTCAGGCTGGGCAGGGCAATCAGGGTTAAGGGTCCGGGTTTGATACTTTTATGGCCGGTGATAGATAGAATGGTCAGGGTAACCTTAAGGATAATAACGCTTGACGTTCCGCCTCAGGACGTTATTACAAAGGATAACGTAACTCTAAAAATCAGCGCGGTAGTATATTATAAAGTGGTAGATCCTTTAAACGCCATAGTCCAGGTTTACGATTATAATTATGCGGTATCCCAGTTAGCCCAGACAACCTTAAGAAGCGTATGCGGCGAGGGAGAACTCGATAAACTTTTATCGGAAAGGGAAAAAATAAATATGGAGATTCAGGATATATTGGATAAGCATACCGGCTCCTGGGGTATTAAAGTTACGGTAGTAGAGCTTAAGCAGATAGACCTGCCGCAGGATATGCAGAGGGCGATGGCAAGGCAGGCAGAGGCGGAAAGGGACAGAAGAGCTAAAATAATCAACGCCGACGGCGAATTTCAGGCGGCGCAGAGATTGAGCGATGCGGCTAAAATTATAGCCGAAAATCCCATGGCCCTTCAGTTGCGCTATTTACAAACGCTTAACGAAATTTCATCGACCAATAATACGACTATGATTATGCCTATACCGCTCGATATTATCAGGGAAGTAGGAAAAAGCTTTGGTAACGGCGTTTCCAAATAATATAATAATGCGGATTTTAAAACAGGAGATTGCAAAATGGAAATTGGAATGATAGGCCTAGGCAGAATGGGAATGAATATGGTGCTAAGGCTGCTGGAAGGCGGGCACAGGGTAGCGGTTTTCAACAGAACCGTTTCCAAAGAAGAGATGGTTGTAAACAAAGGAGCTATAGGTTCTAACTCGGTTGAAGAATTTATGGGAAAACTCTCTGCTCCTAGGGTTGTATGGCTTATGGTTCCGGCAGGACAGCCTACCGACGATATGCTAAGCGAAGTTCTGCAATACTCTCAAAAAGGGGACATAATAATAGACGGCGGCAATTCATATTACAAAGACTCTATCAGAAGGGCAAAAATTTGCAGCGAAAAAGATATTAAATTTATGGACTGCGGTACAAGCGGCGGCATTTGGGGATTAAAGAACGGCTACTGTTCTATGATAGGCGGAGAAGATGAAACTTTTAAGCACTGCGAGCCTGTTTTTAAAACTCTTGCGCCTGAAAACGGCTATCTGCATACCGGCCCCCATGGTTCTGGACATTTCGTAAAAATGGTTCATAACGCTATAGAATACGGTATGATGGAAGCGTATGCGGAAGGTTTCGAAATTATGAAAGCCAGCGATTTCGATATAAACTTAGAGAGGGTTTCCGATTTATGGAATCACGCATCGGTAGTGCGTTCATGGCTGTTAGAACTAGCGAATAACGCACTGAAAGAAGACCCGGAGCTGGCCAATCTTAAACCTGTCGTCGACGATTCGGGAGAAGGACGGTGGACTCTCCATGAAGCTATAGACAAAGCAGTTCCCGCGCCCGTTTTGGCGGATTCCGTATTTATGCGGTTCAGGTCTAGACAGGAAAATTCTTTTGCGGCAAGAATGCTGGCGGCGTTAAGGCATCAATTCGGCGGACATCCTATACATAAATAAAAAAGAGGATATTTATTATGTTTATAGACGTCAGTATGGAAATAACGGATGGAATGCTTCACTGGCCGAGCGATCCCGAGGTTAAAATAGACAACTATTCGGAAATAAAAAAAGGGTCAGCCTCAAATAACAGCAAAATTACCTGCGGAGTGCATACAGGAACCCATATAGATGCTCCGCGCCATTTTATCGACGAAGGAATAGGAATAGACAGACTTGATATAAATAAACTTATCGGGCAGTGCAGGGTAATAGAGGTACCCCCCGATGTTTCGCCCATATCGAAGGAATTTTTAGAGCCTTTAAATATAAATAA
The DNA here is from genome assembly GCA_021800745.1 of bacterium. The sequence continues at coordinate 27,617 of JAJYYS010000004.1, read as the reverse complement.
AGGAGACAGGCTTCTTTTTAAAACAAAAAATTCCGAGTGGATAAATAACGCCGATAAAAATTTCCGCACTGATTATGTTTGCGTTAATCCGGAAGCATCGAAATATATGGTAGAAAAAGGAGTAGTTCTTGTCGGCGTCGATTATCTTTCCGTAGAGGGTTACCATGTCGGCCACGATACCCACAAAACTTTATTGGGTGCAGGCATTATCGTAATTGAGGGACTTAATCTTTTTAATGCGGCGGCGGGCGATTATAAACTTATAGCTCTTCCCCTCAAGATAAAAGATTCTAACGGCGCTCCGGCAAGAGTGATACTGGAAAAATAGATTACCTTTATCGTAATAAATTTATTTAATAATATAAAATTAGAGGCGGATAAATGGCTGAGATGAAACCTTCAGTAATGGTAATATTCGGAGCAAGCGGCGATTTAGCGCACATAAAAATATTTCCCGCATTATACAGCTTATGGGAAGACGGGTTTTTTCCCGATAATTTCTTTATAGTCGGTTTTGCAAGGACTAAGCAGGACGATACCGCTTTTAGAAAAACTATCTTTGATTCCTTAAACGTAAATTGCAGAAAGAAACCTATAGACGAAGACGAATTTTCAAACTTTTCCAAACATGTATTTTATTTAACTTCCGAATACGGAGGCGATTCAAGCTATCATGAATTAGGCGTTTTTATAGCGTCTAAAGCAAAAGAATATAATATGCCTAAAAACGTGGTTTATTATCTTTCCACCCCGCCTAGCGTTTATATCGACGTAATAAACGGAATCGACAACGCAAAACTTACTTCCGCCGAATATAAAGGAGACGGCTTTTCGAGAATAGTCATAGAAAAACCTTTCGGTTACGATTATGAAAGCGCAAAAAATTTAAACGGCAAAATTCTTTCGGTTTTTAAGGAGGAAGAGGTTTACAGGATAGACCATTATCTTGGGAAAGAGACAGTACAGAATATACTTGCGTTCAGATTTGCAAACGCTATTTTTGAGCCTATATGGAATAATAGGTTTATAGACCATATTCAGATATCTGCCTTAGAGTCTATAGGCGTGGGTTTCAGGGCGGGCTACTTCGATAAAGCCGGCATTATCAGAGATATGATGCAGAACCATATGATGCAGTTGCTGTCGCTCGTTGCAATAGAACCTCCTCCGCTTCCGGATGCGGACGATTTAAGAAACGAGAAAGTGAAACTTTTAAAAAGCGTCAGGCCGCTCAGTTTGAACGATATAAAAAATTATACGGTCAGGGGGCAGTACGACAGGGGAATAATAGCTGCGAAACAGGTTTTAAGCTATAAGGAAGAAGAAGGAGTGCCTTCCGATACGCTTACCGAAACTTATGCCGCCATGAAGCTTTTTATAGATAATTACAGGTGGGCGGGAGTGCCTTTTTATTTAAGGTCGGGCAAAAGGCTTAAAATGCATAAAACCGAGATAGCTATTTTCTTTAAAAAATTGCCCTACAGCTTGTTTGCGAAAATCGGAATAGAAAATATAAAACAAAACTCTATAATTATAACTATTCAGCCTAACGAAGGGATAGCGATAAATTTCGGAGCCAAAACCCCAGGGTTTAAACTCGATATAGAACCGGTCAATATGGTGTTTAATTATAAATCGTCGTTTAAACTTTCGCCGCCCGAAGCATACGAGAGGCTTATATACGATGTAATAGTAGGCGACCAGACTCTTTTTGCTAGATACGACGATATGCTCATTGCATGGCAGTTGATTACATCTGTAATTAACGGCTGGTCCAAAACCGGAACCCCCGTCTTTCCCAATTATGAAGCCGGGTCGTTCGGCCCTAAAGAGGCCGACGCCCTTATTAATTCCGACGGCAGAAGCTGGAATAATTAATGTTCGTATTATTTATTTAATTCTTTTTTTATGAATCCGTACAAATCTTCGGGGGACAAACCAGCCAGCCTGTATAGGTCTTCCGGCTTGCCTGACGAACTGTAAAATCTGGCTCCCATTTTTCTGAATTTAACGGAGATGCCGTTTTCGGCAAGCAAAGAACCTATTGCCGTTCCTACGCCGGTTTTGACGTTGTGGTCTTCGATAGTAACTATAAAGCCGGTTTTTGCCGCGAGAAGCAGGTCTTCCGCATCTATGTCGCTGGGACAGGAAACGTTTAAAAGCATCGGGTTTATACCGTCTTTTTTCAACATCTCGCATCCTTTCAGCGCATGCGCAAGCATATTGCCGGTAGATATCACCGCAACGTCTCTTCCGTTTCTTATTGCGTCCATTTTGCCGTATTTGAACTCATAGCCTTCTCCGAAGAACGGATTTCCGTTTTCGTCAAGTATAACCGGGATAATAGACCTGCCCATTATAAGTCCGAAATTTCCTTCATGCGATGCTATGTAACGCGTTGCCCTGTCGGTCTGGTTAGGGTCGGCGGGCAGTATAACCTTAAATCCGAAAGCGGAGTTAAGAAGCCCGAAGTAATCTATGCACTGGTGGGTCTTGCCGTCTTCCCCTACGTCTATACCGCAATGAGTGCATACTACTTTAAGATTAGAATCGTTTATGTCGTTTAATCTTTGCTGGTTATAAACTTCATCTACTCCGAAAACTCCGAAATCGGCGAAAAAGGTTAGTATATTTTCGGTAGATAATGCGCCGGATATAACCGCAGTGTTATGTTCCTGAATGCCGGATTCAAAAAAGTTATCGGGAAAATCTTTTCTGAAAGCACCCGTTTTAACCGAGCCTTCAAGGTCGCAGTCGAACACCGCGAAAGGAATATTTTTTTGTCCGCCGTTTTTTTTCTTAAAGGTATTTGCGATATCTACAAGCGCATTTCCAAAAGCCGAACGATTGTCCGTATTTTTTTCGCGGGTGTAAATTATTCCCCCCCCGTTGTCTTTTAATATTAAAAAGTTGATGTTTCTTTTCGGAAGTGGTTTTATGTTAAAACCGGCTTTCTTTTTATTTATAATTTCGTCCAAATCGTCTTTTTCTCCTATCTCTGCAAGAGCTTTCCTGCAATCTTCGACATTGAGCGTTGCGCCGTGAAATTTTTCCTGATTTTCCATAAAAGAAACACCCTTTCCCATAACAGTATGCGCTATTATAGCTACAGGAGAAGAAATTGAATGAGCCTGTTTTATAGCTAAGTAAATTTCGTTAAAATCATGCCCGTTTATCGTTATAACATGAAATCCGTCTGCTTTAAAATTGTCTTCAATATTATCAGGCATAACGTCAATTGTTTTACCTCCTATTTGAAGACCGTTTTTATCGACGATAACGGTAAGATTATTTAATTTATATTTAACGGCAAATCTTCTCGCTTCGCCTATTTGACCCTTCGCCTGCTCACCGTCTCCCATTACGCAATATATCTGGTTGTTGTAACCATGCAGCCTTGAACTTAACGCAAAACCGCAGGCCGCCGAAAGGCCTTGTCCAAGGTTGCCCGTATCCCATTCTACCCCAGGAACTGTTTTTTCAATATGCCCTTCAAATGGATAGCCCGCAGTTCTAAAAGATATAATTGCATCGTTAACATCGAAGAATCCATAATTTCCAAGAGCCGAATAAACCCCCGGCGAAGTATGTCCATGGCTTACTACGATACGGTCTCTTTCAGGTTTGAATGGATTTTTAGGGTCTAAATTGCAAAAACCATACAATACGGCATAAATATCGATAGACGACATTGAGCCGCCCGGGTGTCCCGAAGCCGCAACAGTCGTCATTTTTAAAATATCTGCACGGCATTTTTTAGTGATATCTTTTAAAAATTTTAATTCATTTTCGCCGAGTTCATCTGCCTCGAAATTTCTTTTTAATTCCATTTGTGTATTCCTCTTGTGGATTAAATTTTGATTTATTAACCTTTTATTAGTATTAGTATTAAATTTATAGTTTAAAACTGCCCAACAAGTTAAATTCCAGCCGTATTTTTTATAGATTTTAAAAGTTTTTCGTAAGCGTCTTCAAAAGATTTAACTCCGTCAATCTGGAGTTTTTCTCCGACGCCGTTTAAATCTATTCCGAATCCAGACAGTTCTTTTATTATTCTAAGAGATTCGTCAAATTCTTCAGCCGCAGTTTCGGGGAGTATTTTTCCGTGGTCGGCAATATGCTCGATAGTTTCGTCCGGGAGGGTGTTTATAGTGTTTTTTCCTATAAACGGCGCTACGTATTTTAAATCGTAATATGCAGGATTTTTTGTGCTGGTGCTGGCGAATAAAAGACGCTGTATATTTGCTCCTTTAGATTTTAAGGCGTTAAATTCCGCTCCGCCGAAAATTTCGTTAAATTTATTGAAAATTATTTTGGAATTCGCTACGCCTGCCTTGCCCAGTAAATTCGTCAGCCTTTCTTTTTTTGCGGGATGGTCTGCCGAGGCAGCTATTAAATCGTTCAATAATTTATCGACTAGGGTATCGACGCGGCTTATAAAAATACTTGCGACCGAATGTATCCCAGATAAATTGAATCCGTTTGCAAGGGCCGATTTTATTCCTTTAATATACGCATCGGCAACCGCAACGTAATGATTCAAAGAAAACATTAAAGTTATATTAAGGTTTATACCTTTCGAGATAAGTATAGGAATGACTTCTAAACCTTCTTTAGTGGCGGGTATTTTAATCAGCACGTTTTTCTCGTTTATAAGGGAAAAAATTCTGAGAGCTTCATTAGTAGATGTTTCGGCATCCGTAGCTATATCCGGGGAGACCTCGATGCTCACAAAACCGTCGTTGCCTGCCGATTTTTCGTAAACGGGCTTAAGAATCTGAGCGGCAGATTTTATATCCTCTATTGTAATAGCGTCGTATATTTCAAAAGGAGTTAATTTTTTCGCGGAAAGTTTTTTAATTTTTTCCGGATATCCGCATTTTCCGGAATTAATAGCTTTTTCAAATATGGAAGGATTCGAAGTTATTCCGGTTATAATTCCGTTTTGAACTAACTTTGAAAGGTCGCCGGAATCGAGCATGCACCTCGATATATTATCTAACCATGGACTTTGGCCGTAGGACTGCATTTTTTTAAATTCGGCGCTTTTAGATACGACAAAATCGATATTCATAACGTTAATCCCCCTGTTTATTTCAGCTATTCCTTATTATTTTAATTATTTTTAAAAAACAGCCAGTCGTTTTCTCCGGCTTTGGAAAATTTTAACAGGGTGTATTCCCCGGTCAATTTTTTACCCTTGAAATCCAGTATATATTTTGATTTATCTTTTTTTATAAGGCTGTATTTTCCGCTGTCCCAAATTTTTACTTCTCCGGCTCCGTAATGTCCTTCCGGTATAGTTCCTTCAAAGCCCGCATAAGAAAGAGGATGGTCTTCGACTTTTATCGCAAGATTCTTTTTCCCGTGCTCCAACGGAGGCTCCTTGGGCAGGGCAAAAGAACTTAAGATACCGTTTTCTTCTATTCTTAAATCCCAGTGAAGATGGCTTGCGTGATGTTCGTGAACCGCAAATATTTTATCCACTTAAAAATTATATCATAAAATAATTTATAATTTATTAAGATAACAGGCTTAATAAATTTTAGTAATGTTATTTTTATTATTTTATAATATAATGGCATTAATTGATAATAAAAAAATAAAAATATCTAAAACAGACGAAAAGTCGAAGATTAAAAATGGCGGCTAAAAATTCTAATATCTGGAACGCTTTTCTAAGGATATACATAGGATTGTTTTTTCTTTATGCGGCGTATTTTAAGTTAAATCCCGCCTTTTTTGCAGGACTTCATAATAAACTTGCATATTACGCCAGCCATGACCCTTTGTGGTTTTACGGTATATTCCTAAGCCGCGTCGGAGTTCCGAACGCATTTTTGTTTGCTATTTTAATAGTTATGGGAGAATTGTTTGCCGGCGTTTTTTTAACGGCAGGCTTTATTACTAGAATAGCCGCATTTGTTGCTATATTTTTAAACTTAAACTATCTGCTTGCCATGTATTGGATTGGTCCATCTGAATTAGGCATTAACCTTACGTTTATAGTATGCGAATTAGTCGTGGTATTTACCGATTCCGGAAAAACGTTGGGCATAGATGCTTTATTTTAGCCGAAATTTAAAAATAATATTTTAATTTAATCCAAAATCTGATAAAATAATAACCAATATATTTCTTTACGGTGGATGTAGCTCAGCTGGTAGAGCCCCGGATTGTGACTCCGGTGGTCGCAGGTTCAAAACCTGTCATCCACCCCATTAAAAACCCCGCGTTATATAAGCGCTTTCCCGGTTTCAATCCTTTATCGATTTTAATAAAACATAACCATTTTTCACCCTTTTTTGCCTTTTTTATGGCGAGATTTTCACATAGGTGATATAATATCTTTAAGGCACTTAAAACGCTTATAAAATAAGGGGGCGTGTAATGTCAATCATAAAAAACGGCAAATATTACTTCTACGATTTCGTGCATGAAGGCAAAAGATACAGGCGTTCCTGCAAAACTACCGACAGGAATATTGCCAAACAAATAGAAATTTCCGTTAAGAACGATATTATTAAAGGGAACCATAGCCTTCCGACGGACAAAAATAAGCGCCTTTTGTTTCAGACGGCCTGGGAAAATTACCTGAAAAACAACGGCAATCCTGAAAAAGCTATTGAGCGAAAGATTATAGCGGCCAAGCATTTCCTTCCCTTTTTTGAAAATAAGGCATTGTCGTCCATCCTGCCGCTTGATATTAAAAATTACCAGCTTGGAAGAAAGCTCGAGATAATGTCAATGGGAAAGAATAGCGGTAAAAAGGAGTCCGAGGTAAATTTCAGGTCGGTTAATTACGAAGTTATAATTATTTCCAATTTTTTCAATTTCTGCATCGAAAGGGAATATACCGACAAGAACCCGGCGTATAAAATTAAGAAACTCAACGAACTCTCCCGCCTAAAAACCCTTTCCGACGAGGATATAAAAAAGCTTATCGCCGGGGCCACGAACAAGCTGACCAGGGATATAATTACCTTTTTGATATATACAGGTTGCCGGAAGGGCGAGGCGCTAAATTTAAAGTGGGACGACGTGGACCTGAAAAACGGCGTTATCGCAATTAAAGGAACGAAGACGAAATACGACAGGCATATTCCGGTATCGGAAGCCCTGAGGGACGTTTTAGAGGGAATTGAAAAAAATCAGGATAGTTTGTATGTCTTTAATAACAACGGGGCTAAGGTTGGCGATTTTAAGCGTTCTTTCCATACCGCCTGCCGTAACGCCGGATTGAAAGATTTAAGGATACACGACTTAAGGCACGTTTTCGCAAGCAAAATGGTTATGAACGGCACGTCGCTTTACATAACCGGCGAACTTCTCGGCCACCGGACGACGCAGATGACGAAGCGGTATAGCCATTTGGTGCCGGATACGCTCAGGAAGGCTGTGAATGAGGTTTTTGGTAAAAATCGACAAAAATAATATCGCGGAAAGCAAAATAAGGCATTTTTGCTAGTGTTAAGTCATAATTTATGGACAATTGTTAAAATATAAATAATTAATAAAATTAGATAAATTAAACCAAAAATAAAAGGTATTTTTATTTCGATATGGGAAAAAGGCCAGTATTGGCATTTATTTTTTCCCTCACCAAGTATTTCCCACTCCCGTTGATATAACGCCAAAGGCAGTTTCTGTTCGATCTCGTGAATAACCTTGAATTTTCCGCTGTTCAATTGTTTGTACGAATTTATAAGGAAGAAAAAAATCCCGCAAATAAATATTCCAACAATTGAAAGCAAAATGCAAATAATTGAAATATCCTTTAATTTTATTTCATAAATTAATCCGAGAAAAGAAAAAATTGCGGTATTTATCGCCAAAAAATAATTATTTGCGCTTTGCCTTCTGTCGCTAACCCTCTCGGCGCTTTCTATAAACAATTTATATTGCTCAAATAAATGATTTTTATATTCTGTGCCGTAGTCTTCTTCTGTTTTTTTAAATAGACCTGAATTCATTTATAGGGAATGATTTTTAATTGCATCAATAATAGAATCGGAACGCCAACCTACTGTTTTAACTGCATGTTCTTCAACTACAGAGGAGATATTTTTTTGACCCCAGGGATTTATTCCGATGATAGGCTTCGACCCTGTAATAAATCCTTCCCTAGCAATTTTTATTTCCTTATTTATCCATTTGCTATAAGTTGAATAAACTCCCGTTGAAATTAATACCACATGGCAACCCTGCATTTTTTTATAAATAGCTTCGTATAATTCTTTATCGGTTCCTTTTGTATGGATAGGGTCGTATATTGGAACGGAGTGGTCATTGTAGGAAAAATATCTTGCATTATCGAGAAAATTAATAAGTCCATCATAAAATCCAGAGTAAGCCCAGGAATGGCTTATAAAAATATTGTATGTTTTCATATCTTGAAAATCTCCTTATAAGTTAGACGCTTACATTTATTATTTTGTGACATTAGGCTCTCCGAGCCATATTATAAGATTAATTTAAATACAATATTTAATTATTTTCAATATTATTTTTAAATATTAAATTATTTCTTTAATATTTTTGTGTTCTATAAAGGAACTTATGCCCCCTTATTTTCGTTTGACCAGAAGTTAATAATTTCATATACTAAATAGCAATAATAAATATTTTGTATTCCAAATAACTATCATAGTAAAGCTATACGAATATGTCAAAGGTAAAATCCACAATAGCGGGCAATGTCAAGAAATACCGAAATAAACTTGGTATTTCGCAGGACCAGCTTTCAAAAAGGGCAAATTTGGCTTTTCATACGATTGCAAAAATTGAAGCGGGCACAACCCTCAACCCTACTATCGAAACAGTTAAAAAAATAGCGGATGCACTCGGAATATCACTTGATGATTTAATAAAATAAAATGGACGAGATTATTTATATTCTTATTATTGGATGTATGAAGGAGAAACACTTGACGAACGGCGAAGGCGATTTGAAGTGGAAAATAATTTATGAAAACTAAATCTTTAAACAAAAATCTCCATAAAGCTAGCCGAGCAAAGTTTGATGAGTTTTATACTCAGCTTGGTGATATTGCCAACGAACTTAAGCATTACCGCGACCAGTTGCACGGCAAAGTAATTCTCTGCAACTGTGATGATCCGTTTGAGAGCAATTTTTTCAAATATTTCGCTGCCAACTTTAATACCTTAGGACTCAAGAAACTTATCGCCACTAGCTATCTCAAATCCCCAATTGTTGGCGGTCAATTGCCGTTGTTTGATATTGAAGGACTTAAGCCGAATGGTAAAGAGCCGTATGTAGTGGAAATCAACGAAGTGCCGGATGCTAACGAGGATGGCGCGATAAATTTAGACGATGTTGAAATTTTGTTAAGACATAATAAAAATGTCACTATGCCACTCAAAGGAACGGGCGATTTTCGTAGTGACGAATGCATAGGATTGCTTAAGAAAGCAGATATTGTCATCACTAATCCGCCGTTCAGTCTATTTCGTGAATTTGTAGCTCAGTTAGTAGAGTATGACAAAAAGTTTCTTATTATTGGTAGCAAGAATGCCATTACATATAAAGAAATTTTTAAACTCATCAAAGAGAATAAGCTGTGGTTAGGATATGGCTTTGCCAAAGGCAATGCATATTTCAAGATCCCGCCGGAAAAATCACGCGAGTTTGCAGCTGGCGTGTATGACCCAAATACGGGACTTGTGAAGTTCCGCAATGTTGGTTGGTTTACCAATCTTTACGTCGACAGATCGGAAGACCCTATCACCCCGTATCTCACCTACGAACAAGGACGCAAGAAAGGGCTATACCCAAAATACGATAACTATGATGCTATTGAGGTATCAAAGATAGCAGAAATGCCGAGTGACTACAATGGCGTAATGGGCGTGCCTATAACGTTCTTGGACAAATGGGTACCTGAAAGTGGCATAGAGATTGTCAAGTTTAGGAAGGGTGACGACGGCAAAGACTTGACATTTACGAGGGGGGGGGGGGGGTCAGCCATACTTCAGAATACTCATTCGCTATCGTCGGACAAACAGGAGTTATTGAGCCAGATGGAATCTGCATTGAGTACAAGGCAGGACGGCCATATATTAAGGGACAAAGGAAGTACGCGAGATTATTCATTAAACGAATTTGAGATTCTTGGTTCAAATCGTGGCGTTGACCAAGACCCCAATAGGATTTATGGCAGAGGGTCTCTATTAAACGGCAAAGAAACATTTAAAAGATTATTTATTAAACGAAAAATATAGTGGGGGTTAAAATATGAAAATAGAACTTAAAAATATCAAGGTGTGTGATGTTGTGGATGGCTATAAAGATAACGGCGAAAGCGGCGTGGTTGGTTACGGCGGCAAACTTAATATTCGTCCAGCATACCAGCGCGAGTTTATTTATGGGAATAAAGAACGGGACGCTGTCATCAGGACGATTCGGCAGGGCTTTCCACTTAATACAATGTACTGGGCAAAAACCAATGAAGGAGAATTTGAACTTATGGATGGGCAGCAACGCACCATCAGTATTTGTCAATACATCACCGATATTATACCTGTCAAGTTTAATGAGGGGTATGAGTTGGCTTTTGATAATTTAACGATTGACCAGAAACAACAAATTCTTGATTACGAGTTGTCGGTTTACGAATGTGAAGGTACCGATAGTGAAAAACTTGATTGGTTTAAGACGATTAATATTGCCGGCATGAAACTCACCAATCAAGAACTACGTAACGCAATTTATACCGGACCATGGCTCGCTAAAGCAAAGCTATGGTTTAGTAAGACAAATTGTGCAGCGTACAAGATTGGTGAAAAATATTTGAATGGGTCGTATATACGCCAGGAATATTTGGAAAAAGCTCTTGATTGGATTTCCGACGAAAAAATTGAGGATTATATGAGCAAGCACCAGCAAGACGCTGATGCTCAGGAATTATGGCAATATTTTCAGGAAGTTGTGTCATGGATTGAGCGTGTATTTCCTAATTATCGGAAATTTATGAAAGGCTTAGAGTGGGGTCGATTATACAACGAACATAAGAATGACAAACTGAACGCGGCAAATCTGGAAAAACGAATTGCTGAACTTATTGATGATGATGAAGTAGACAGCAAGAAAGGTATTTATGAATATCTCTTAACAGGAAACGAAAAGACACTAAATTTGCGTACGTTTGATGAAAAGACGAAAATTAAACAATACGAGAAGCAGAAAGGGATTTGCCTGATGTGTAAAAAACATTTTAAAATTGAGGAAATGGAGGCCGATCATATCGTTCCTTGGCATGAGGGCGGGAGGACTACAGCCGAAAATTGCCAAATGTTGTGTAAACAAGACAACCGAACTAAATCTGGAAAATAAATTAACAAACTCCAAAACTCAATTTATGGGTTGTATGATAAATTCAGAGATTTGATTATAAAAATATGATTAAGAAAATTTCAAAACTCGAAAATTTCGGTATATTTCATAAATTTACTTGGGTAACAGAACTTTCCGATTGTAAAAAATTCAATTTAATTTATGGCTGGAACAGAAGCGGAAAGACGACGATTTCCCGCATTTTTGCTAGTTGCGAGAAAAAGTGCGTTTATGATAAAGATAGATTTAAGCAATATCCAGAGAATGGAATATTTGAATTAGAAACAAGCGATGGAACAAGTGTTAAAAATACCTATGTTGATACAAATGTATTGCCGGTAAAAGTCTTTAATCAAGATTTTATAGATGAAAACATATCTTTTGATCCTTCCGATTCATGTAATCCAATTGTTTATGTTAGTGAAGAAGACATTGAAAACAAAAATAAACTTGAAAAATTAAGGCAAAATAGAATCGACCTTAACAAGGCATGGGAGGAAGCAAAGAAAGACTGTTCCTCAAAAGAAAAAACTAAAGAAACTTTTTTGACAGATTTGGGAAGAGAAATTTCAAATGCTCTTTTTAACAAAGCATACAACAGAACAAAAGCGGAAAATAGAATTAATAGTATCGGCATTGATAATTTTGGTGATAAAATTCTTTCCGATGAAGACAAGAAAAAAAATGAAACAATAATCAGAAGAGACGCGTGGAAAACCCAAAATACGCTCTTCGACTTTAAATTATCTTTTTATTTTGACGGTGAAATGATAGATGATTTCCAAAAAATTTATGAGAAAATTAAAAAATTGCTTGGCAAGGAGGTCATTTCCGAAACACTGGAAAGGTTAAAGAATGACCAAATTTTAAATAGCTGGGTCAAACAAGGTTTTGATTTATATAAAACAAAGGCGAATGAGGGGAAATGCCTGTTTTGCCAAAAGCCGCTCGATAATGATTTTTTAGATATACTTTCAAAACATTTTAGCAAAGATTACGAAGAGTTACAAAATGCGATTATTCGCCTAAAAAACGAGGTTTTAGAAATCAAAAAGATACAAATCACTGAAAAAAATGATGAACTCTACCCTACTCTAAAGGATGAATATGCAGATAAGGCAAAAGAACTTAACGGTTGCATTGAAAAAATAAATTCTTGGATTGATGAGGCGGTGAAAAAATTAAATGAAAAATACAATAATCCGCTTGCAGCCATTGCGAATCCTGAAATTCCAGAAGATTTTTTGTCTTCGTATAATCAGCATATTTCAGAAATAAATAAGATTTTTTTGGCTCATAACGAGAAGGCAGGAAACCATACTAATGAAGTAAGTACTGCAAGAGAAATGCTTGAATTGCATTTAATCGCTGTTGCATTGTCTTACCAGGATTATAAAAAAATGGTAGCGGACATTGAAGAAACAACCAAAAATGAAAAAATGGCGCTCGAAACTTTTAACAAAAATGAATCTGAAATTTCAGAATTAGAAAGAAAAACCTCGAATATCGCAAGAGCAATAGAAGAAATTAACAAACACTTGAAAGAATTTTTTGGTAGAGAAGAAATAAAACTTGAACTGGACAAAAATAAAAAGGGCTATGTAATAAGAAGAGACGGGCTGCTCGCAAAAAATTTGAGTGAAGGAGAAAAAACAGCAATTGCGTTTTCATATTTTATCGTAAAAGTTAGCGAAAGTGGTTTTGACAAAACAAAAGGAATTATTTTTATTGACGATCCTATTTCCAGTTTTGATTCAAATTTTATCTACCATTGTTATTCAGTGATAAAAGAGCATTTCAAAGAAGTAGAACAACTTTTTATATCCACCCACAATTTCCAGTTTTTCAATCTAGCGAAAGAGTGGTTTGTTAAAAAAAATGAGAGAATAGAAGATGATAATAAAAAACTGAAATTAGAAAACAAGCCAGAAAAGCCAATTCCTTGCGGGTTTTTTATGGTAGAGAATTTTATTGAATCGGATGTCCGAAAAGCCAAAATTGTTAAACTTGATAATACGTTACGAAAATATAAATCCGAATATCATTTCTTATTTGCCAAACTTAAAGAATTTTCGGAAAAACAAAATATGGATTATATGGATTTTTATACTATTGGAAATATAGCGAGAAGATTTTTTGATATTTTTGCAGATTTTAAGATACCAAACACAGGCAATCAAAAATATAAAATGGATAGTTTAGTAAATATTATCAATAAACCAGTCGAAAAAATAAGCAAAGTTGACGCTAACAAGGCATATAAATTAATTAATGAATTTTCACACAATTCAGACCCGACTAGTGCCATAGAACATAAGGATAAAAGTGAAAGCAAAGATGCGATAAAAATTTTGCTTAACATCGTCAAGGAATCAGATCCAAAGCATTTTGAAATTTTGGAGAGTAGTCTGTGAACATTCCAAGTTAGTTTTTTCGTGTCTATTGCTGTATAAAAATTTTCGCCTGCCGACGAACGGGTACCGTAAAAATTACAAGTAAATCTTTTGTAAATTCGCTTATATTATATTAACAGGGTTAATTAATTTGAATTGATACCGGTAGTCTAGCGAGAATCTCGTCATACACTGCAATATCGATCCCTTCACCTACTTCCAAAGTTACCGCTATACCATAATTTACAGGTTCGATTATCTTTCCTGCATCGTTTTTACAATTAACCTTGATTCCGATATATTCGCCATCTTCAAAGGGAATGGCTTGTTGTCCTTTAAAAATTTCATGTTGCAATGTGCCTCTCTTAACGGCTTTCCCATCTACATTGCTCCTATTAGAAGCAATGCTGTTGTTATTTGCCTCAAACCACAAACAGGCTGTCCGATATCTCTGAGAATTTGCTGAAATAGGGGATATCCACGCAAGCGTAACCGTTAATATACGCCTATCTGTCCGCGATGATAACGAAGGCGGTAACGGTAATTTAAACACATGTGCTTCGTTATCTTTTAATCCGCCAAAACCCAAAAGAGTAACCCTTTGTTCAGTACACCCTAAAACCCGTTCAACTTGAGGTATGCCATAACCCAACCAGCGCGATATCCACCCTTTTAACTGACGCGTATTATCTGGAGTGCGCAGTATTTCTGCAATATGCTCTCCACTATCTCCCCAGTCAGCACCATGAACAAGCATCGCTTTCAGTAAAGGGGCGACATATGGCACATATTCAACGCCGACAACCCGATCTTTAACAACTTCCATTAGGAGGTCATAGCAAATCCCTCCTGCTCTAGTAATGAGAGCCGTAGCATTACTAGTTCCACAGCAATGCGACGTCCTAGACAATTCTCCTGGCGAATTTCCCGGACAGGCTACTTTATTGCCCGGACCAGATCGCGAAAAGGCAGGATCGATAACGACTGGATTAATATTTATCTTTGGCCGATATAGCAGCCTTCCCCCACCATAAACAATATCTGGTTTAACAGCTCGCCTATAACCACTTCCAAAAGCAGATATAGGACTCGGCAAAATAAATGAATCATATGGATCAATGCGATCTCCGGTGGTTATATTTGTTGCATGATCCAAATGCGCAGAACCAACTGTTATACCATTAATACTTTCAGCAGGAGAAAGTAATCCGAGATTGCGGGCTTTTTGATATAGTTCCTTAATGATTGCAGATTCAACCTCAGCTTTTGGGGTCTGATTAAAATTTGCTATAGGAATCCCTAACGAAATCGACTTGGCATGGTTTCCCGCGCTTATCACAAACAGAACATTATATTTATAACTTAACCAATCGATTAATTTGGCCATGGGGCTCATTGATTGTGAGAATTGCCTATAAGGATCTCCGATTGATAAATTTATAATTTTCACTGTAGGAGCTATAGGTTGTTGTCCGTCCTCTCCCTCAAACATCCTTTTAACCGAGCGATGAATCAAATCAATAGCCAAAACATCTTCCGGAATTGTTTCGTATCGTTGCGGTCTCCAATCTGTTGGATTGGGTTTCATAATTGGCCGCATATATACAGGCTTCTTCAATGGATCAACTGTACCAGAGTTAATATCACCATGTATAATAAGCGAAGCCATTGCTGTACCATGGGAACGGTCTTCCGCCCGATAAGAGGAATCCCAGTCATCAGGATCATCAATAATTATCCGATGCGACAATAATTGGTGATTCGATAAAGGCATCCCATCCAGCACAGCTACGACTGGATTGCCAGAAGGAAGAACTCCACTCTGTACCCCTGCCTGTCCAAAATCACCCTCCACTGGCTTGTCCCCAGCTGAGACTTGGCCAGACGGGCGAAAAAACATAACGTTGTCACTCTTTACCAAGGATGTATTTCTATTCCTAATAATATTCTGAATAGCATTGGCAGGCAGTTCTGCCAAAAGAGCATGATATGAAATTTCCGATAAAACACATTGTCGCAGTACTTGACCCCCAAGCTCAGTTATTAATGACATAACTTGAGCTTGACTCGTTTGTCTTTTTGCTGGCAGATTTCGGAACCAAAGCTCAACCTCAAAACGAATAACGCGGTTCCCTTCATGCTGAAGCATCTCCTGCCATTCCTCTAAGACCCCTGTCTCTAAAAGGCGATCCTCAACATCCCATCTACGAACTTTTTTTAACGCCTTAAATACCTCTTTGAATTTATTTAACCCTCTATGAAACGCACTAGAAGTATTCATTTTGTAGCGTTGCCAAAGAGAAAGCATTTCTTCGAGAGCGTGCTGATTCGACATAACAAGATAGAGCCTGCCGGACAATTCTTTTTGAGGTCTCTCCTCATCAAAGAAATCTTCATCAGGTGCAATCTCTTCAACCTCAGTTTCAGCCATCCATTCAAATCCTTCAATACGCCTTACCGCATTCGCAAAGTTTTCAATACCGCCAATAGTTTCAATAACTAAGACCTGTTCAGGATCAACGCCAGCGGTCGTCCGTTGTACCTCGACACGTCGATCATTAAATGCCGACTGTAATTGATTAAACATGGGGGTTAATCGAGTATCCTGCCGATCAATAGTTGGAAAGTGAAAGCGCCCACCTATAGGAACTAACTTAGATCGAGAAACTGCCTCCGGCTGAGGGAAAAGAAGTAGTGGACGTTCAGCCATTATTCACCTCCCTTTGATCTTGTTGCTTAACTTTCACAGAACGGGAATTCCATTGCCTAATTGTTTGAGAAATAATATTTTTCATATCGGCATTTGGTTGATTTAGAACATATTGCCTAAAAACGCTCGCATCGAATTCCTCGGCTTCAGCGAAACTCGAGCCAAGCAAATATTTTGCAAGCGTTCCCGGGGTATAGCCAAGTGGAACCTTAATCTTTCGCTCAAATTTTTCAAACCATTCCGTTAAACGTGCTCTGGTTGGAGCTGGCAAACTAACACGAATCTGAAAACGCCTCCATACAGCTCGATCTAGTAATTCAGCATGATTGGTCGCTCCAATAACAACGACATGACTGGGAAGCCCATCGATTTGAAGCAAAAGTGAACTCACCACACGTTTAATTTCGCCAGTTTCATGAATATCGCCGCGTTCCTTACCTAAAGTTTCAAACTCGTCGAAAAATAAAACACATTTTCGTGTCGCCACATAATCGAATAATTTTTTAAGACGGACGGCGGTCTCACCCAAATATGTTCCAACAATACTTTCATACCGGACAACTAAAAGCGGTACCATCAACGCATCCGCAATTGTTTCTGCCAAAGATGTCTTTCCATTTCCTGGAGGCCCGATTAAAAGCAATCGATTCCTAGGTTCTAAATTATAAGAGCGTAATAAATCTATCCTGTGGTGCTCCTGAACAAACTCTTGGCAAATTTGCAAGACATCGTTCGGTAATATCAACTCATCCATTTTTCGCTTTGGCATAATCTCATACACCAAAGCCCCTACCTGCTGTTCCAGCGTTGATGAACCATTAAGAAATGGTTTCTCATGAAATCCATTGCCGGGTGGTTTAGCGCTCAACGCTTCTTCCAATTTATCCGCCAAAACTTTATGCTGTTTATTCCGCTCCTCGGCAATGATTGCCTCAACGGCTTTTCTGAAAACTTCCTTGTCTCCCTTAAAGCCTGACTGAATCAGCTTTAATAGTAAATCTGCCCTTGCCATTTATACCCCTTAAAAATCTTAATAGTCTTAAAAATAATATTTATATTTAAATATATCCGCAATGCTAATTTTTATTTATTTCGTTAAAATAAAAATATGCTGAAAAATCTAAAATGTTTTGAAAATTTTTTAAATAAATCTTAAAGCTAAGATAAAAAATCAACGGTAATAAGTTTTAGCTTTTTGTAATCATAAGGCGGTATTTCATCTCTTTCGATTAAGATTTACCTTTGTTAATTAGGAAATGCCTTGAATTAATTTTTTCCAATTTTATGACTATTTTTATAGTTTTTTCAAATAGTTCTTAAACTTGGAGCCTTTTTAAGCTTATTGATAATAATTTATCTTTAATTTCCTCCCATTTTTTTAATCCCCACATCGTCCATAAAATCAAACAAATTATAATCCAGCTTTATATCTGATTCTCTTATTATAGACAAAGTTTATTTGTATTTATCATTAAATCCTTGATAAACCGAAAATTTTTGATAGAAATTTTTTTTATAAAAATAAAAATAGATTCATTTTTTGGCTGTTTCAGACATCATTTTATTAATGCACACTTTATGGCCATTAATAATCATACAATTCTATCAAATTTTTTAGAATTGATATACATTTTATAATTTTTTTAGCCAAAAAACGAGCTGTTAAATTAAAAAATTTTATCTAATGCTTGACATATACTCCCTTTCCCGTGCCAAACTTAAACTAAAGGTATTTGTAGCCATTATCCTGTATCACAAAATGCGGTTGCATTTTCTTCCTGCCAAACTGTCGAAGTTATAATTCCATTTTCGGTTCTTTTTATATTGCGGTCAGATAACGCATAAGATTTTTCAGCATCGATTGTTTTAAGTTTTTCCGTGTCTATCATAAAAGTATTCACCCGCCAACGAGCAGGGCATAAAAATTCGTTATTGTTTTTTAGATACCCAACCGGGGTCAAGCGTCCGCACGCTTGTGGGGTTCCGGGGCAAAGCCCCGATATATTGTTTTTAAAATCCTTTCCCTTCTTTTTTAGTTTTTTTGTTAAGCCTTTTCCGCTCGGCTTCCTCCCATTCTTGCCATGATTTCTCGTTTTGGTCTAAAATAGCCTGAAATTCATCCCTGGGTACGAACACTATCTTCTCGCGGCAAAGCCTTGAGGCTATTTCCTGAGTATCGTGGTCTGGCATCCTGCTCACCTCGCATAAGGTTATATGGCCTGGGTTTCTCTTTAAAACCTTGTAAGGCTTCCGTAAAATGCCCCTTAGCAGATATTCGATAAATTTCTTGGACGTTTTTTTCAAATTTCTGTCTCCCGCTTTTTCATTGGCGGACAACCATTTCCTTTGCCATTCGATTTCCCATTGGATATGCTTTTTCATGGTTACCCCAGATAACGGTTTGTGATTTCCAGTCTTTCATGTCCCAAGTCCCGGCTTATACCCTGGCGGATTTCCCTGTCTATTGCCGTAAAGTCTTGTTTGGATAGTCCGGTATTATTTAATAAATTCTTAAGCCATTCCTCTTTCGTTCCCCCGGTCCTCGCCCTGCACTCGACGCTATATCCCTTATCCGTCCATGCGTTTTTATAAGCTTCGTGAGCCGTAAAGTGTCTTTCTCCGTGGTAATGGAAATAAACGCCGGTTTCTTTACGGAAAGACGTAAGGGTGTTATTTGCAAAATTCCGTCCCTGTTTTAATAAGCCGATGTTGAGATTTTCTAACTTATTGGACTTAATAAAATCCCGCGCTTCGATTAACGCCCGTTTCTGTTCAGGGTTTAATTTGATTTCCCTCGCCCTGGAGTTTTTGGCCCCGTCCTTTTTCTCGGATATTTTCAAAATATTGCCGGATAAATCTTTAGTTCTTAGCTTAATAAGTAGGCTCTCCCTAAGTCTTAAGTTTACAGACTGGATATTAACGGCGTGTCTAAGGGCTTCGTACCTCAAATCGTTGGTTTGTAAGTATTTTTTAGTTAACCATTCCTTGTAGGCATTTGCGGCTTCCCTGACGTTTTCCTTGTTTATTCCGTCTTTTTCGGATATATTCCGGCTTAATCCGTAATCAGAGGCCTTTATAACGTACAAATCTTCCCTTCCAATGTATTTGACGATGTTGTTGATTGACGAGATATAAGAATTTGCGTTGGATTGGGAGGTATTGCCGGACCGGGCTTTTCGGCTTAATTCCTCAACTATATGAGCAATATGTCCCTGCTGTAAATCTTTAAGGCTCTTAATGCCCGCGGTTTGTTTAATCTCATTTAGTGTGGTGATAAGTTTTTCGGTAGTGGATGACCCCCGCCCGGTAAAAGAGGTTATTTCCATTGCCAGAAAATTTATTTTGGAGTCGTTCTTGATTGAAAGCGCCTTGCCGCTCATAACCCGCAGTCCTCCTTTTTTAGGTATATCTTTTTATTACGGGAGTAAAACTCCCGCAGGACCAGAAAATATTTTCGCTTGGTTTCCTTAGATAAGCTTATTACGTCACGGGAACGGAAAAAGCCTGCCGCAGTTCTTTTTTTAATCCCGCCGTTATGGAATATACTTTGGGATTCGCAGTAGCCTAAGAACTTGACTATAACCATATCCTTAAATCTTTCCGTCTGGCGGGTGTTCTGGTGCTTTTGAGCCAAAAACAGCCGCCGGTGCTGCTTGTAAAAATCCATTAATCCTCCCATATTTCCCTCCAAATATTTATCCGTTACCTTAAATGTTCCGATACACCGCAAGCGGTTGTTAAATAAAGAACCTGTTTTCCTTTCGGACGGAAGGCAACTCCAGATTGTCGGAACTATTATATATTTGTTCGTGTCCGTTAATACCGCCACAAGGTGCGCAATTAACGGATTTTCACACGAGCCTTTCTCTGTGTTCAAAAACATAGAGAAAGGCGAGTAATACGCGGTTCAAATCCAGCCGTAACATAGCGGACTGGCAATTTAAACTTGCGGACTGCCCATACACTTTCTTTAAAAACCGGACGTATCCGGTTCATTTCGCTTCGGTTCGGTCTACATTGTACGCTTATAAGAAGCGCAAGGGGCCTGCCCCGAACCTACTCGCGATAATCTGAGAAACTACTTTAGACCGTTTTCCTGCAACCGTTTCTGCGATAAATTTAGAATAATGGTTGCGGTGCTAATCGGAAAGGGGCCTGTTTAACAAATTATTGCGGGCTTCCGGGCGGCTTTTAATTCTACCTGCATAGCATAGAACCGCCAATAATAAGTAATATTACCTTTGCCGGAGGTAATCGGGGTTTCTGCAGTAAAAAATTATATTTATTTATAAAACATTCCTTCCTTTAAACTCCTCGAAGCTTTCTATCTTCCGGGTATCTAAGAATTTCTCCAGGTCGGCTTTCCGGAAGACAACTTTGCCTTTTAATTTATAGTGAGTTACACGCCTTTCGTATGCGTAACGTCTGAGGGTGGTTACGGAAATCCTTAAATACTCGGCGGCTTCCTGAATTATTAAGATTTCGTTGTGCATGATAGGTTTATTAGACAATTACTTTAATACTTTACCTATATTATAATACAATTATTTTAAATGTCAAGCTGATAAGTAATTATCAGCTTGAATTATTATTTTTTCTTTTATATAATTAAGATAAATCATGGATGATATAAAAAAAGAATTAGAAGAAATTGACGTAGATATAGACACCCCCAGGTACATAAAACTCCCCTTAGATTTTTTTACAATCCCTGAAATAAAGGCTTTAGATAATTATCCCGAAAAAGACAGGTTGATTTTATCTTGGATTAATTTATTGCTTTTTGCCGCCAAGCTTAATAACGATGGGAAGTTGCAAGTAAAGTCAAACAAGGCGATACACAAAAAATATAACCCGATGGATCCCGGCAACCATCTCTTCCCGGTGTCGGTTGCGTTTCTTGTTAGGATAGATAAATCAAAAGAAGTGGAAGAAGAACGGGAATTTGCGCTCAGGGCTATAGATATTTATTTTAAGGAAGGATTGCTCGGAAGAAACTACGATCCTAAGGAACCTTACCTTTTCGTCAAAAACTGGAATGATATTTACAAGGCTTCAAAACCCGGCAAGAAAACAGAATGGACCAAAGAACGGGTGGTGGAAATTTTAAGTGAAAACGACTATAACATGTCAAAAGCCGCCCAAGCGACTGGAAACACGAAACAATTTTTTAGCCTTCTGGCCAAGAAGTTTGGGATTAAGAAACCGGAGGTGCGGAAGGGGTAAAATCCTGATTTTTTTTTATAATTAATGATATAATAAAAACGGTAAATAAATGAAAATAAGGGACGTCATAAAATTAATAGAATTGGACGGGTGGCGGGAAGTCGCGGTAAGAGGAAGTCACAGGCAATATAAACATCCCTCTAAACCCGGCAGGGTAACGATAGCCGGACATCCCAACGACGATTTGGCTCCCGGAACGCTAAACAGTATATTGAAACAGGCAAAAATAAAAGAGGTAAAATAAAATGCACCGTTTTTTAGTAGTAATAGAAAAAGCCGACGGAAATTATTCTGCATATTCCCCTGACCTTCCGGGGTGCGTGGCAACAGGCGCGACCAGAGAAGAAGCCGAGAAGAATATGCATGATGCCATAAGCATGCATGTTCAGGGATTAAGGGAAGATAATATACCTATACCCGAAACTTATTCCTTTGCGGAATATATGGCCGTCTGAAACCGCTATGGCGAGATTTTCACATAGGCAGGTTTAGCGTTAGCTTATTATCCCAATAAAATATATCAGTTATAAGATAAGGGCTTTGGATTGTGACTCCGGTGGTCGCAGGTTCAAAACCTGTCATCCACCCCACTTAAAACCGCATATTCCATAAGGTTTTCCAGTTTTAAGCATTTATCATATTTAATCAAATAAGACCATTTTTTACCCATTTTTGTCTTTTTTATTGTTATATTTTCACATAGTTGATATATCCTCGCCCAGTTCTTATATTAAAATGCTTGTAAAATAAATGTTATGTCTATCGTAAAAAGAGGCAAATATATCATCGATGGATATTCTATCCGCTCATAGAAGCTTCTGTGCGGGTTAGTTATGATAGCCGGACCCTTTTCGCATTTTTTTCTTTAAAATTATGTAAACTTTCAATATCCCGCGAAGGCGGTTTCCCAAATAGACGGGTATATTCTCGGCTGAATTGGGACGGACTTTCATAGCCTACTCTGAACGCAGCGGTAGAAGCATCTATTCGTTCTACCAACATCAGTCTTCTTGATTTATTTATAAATAATAACAAATAAAACCGGTTCCTTCAATAACCATTTGCCATTCTTTGGACTATTAGGCAATAAATCAAGACGATTAGGATAACAGACTACTATTTTAAGTGATATAATTTTAGACATAAAGATAAGATATTTAAAAAAATTAAAAAATCTCGTCAACTCGTGTTTATTTGTAAATTTTTGTTTTTAAACCAGATACGTCAATGCCTGTTAACTTATATATAAATTAAATTAAGATAAATATAATAAAATAAAATATTTTTTATATGGTAAACAAATTTTAAGGAGGTAAAGACAAATGGAAAAACGTAAATTAGGAAACGGCGGACTTGAAGTTTCAGCCATTGGACTTGGTTGCATGGGTATGTCTCACGGATACGGGAAACCTGCCGATAAAAAGGAGATGATAAATCTTGTGCATAAAGCCGTAGATATGGGCATCACTTTTTTCGATACCGCAGAAGTTTACGGTCCCTTTACAAACGAAGAGCTTGTAGGAGAAGCCCTCTCTTCTTTAAGAGATAAGGTTATTATAGCGACTAAGTTCGGCATATTTATTGACGCTAACGGAAAACAAGCTCAGGACAGCAGGCCTGAAACTATAAGACGCAGTATAGAAGGCTCTCTTAAGCGGCTTAAGACCGACTATATTGACTTGTATTACCAGCACCGCGTCGATACTAACGTTCCCATAGAAGATGTTGCAGGAACTATAAAAGATCTCATTAAAGAAGGTAAGGTTAAATATTTCGGGCTTTCCGAACCAGGAGTTAAAACTATAAGGCGAGCTCATGCTGTAAATCCGGTTGCCGCCGTCCAGAGCGAATATTCTTTATGGTGGAGAAAACCGGAAGAAGAGTTGATTCCTACTTTGGAAGAACTCTATATAGGTTTTGTTCCCTTCAGTCCTTTAGGCAGAGGGTATCTTACGGGGAAAATAGACGAAAATACGTCTTTCGATAAATCCGACTTTCGCAATAAACTGCCTCGTTTTACCGCCGAGGCAAGAAAAGCCAATCATGCTATAGTAGAGCTTATCGATAAAACAGCCCGTCAAAAAAAAGCTACTTCCGCACAGATTGCCCTTTCTTGGCTTTTATCGAAAAAACCATGGATAGTTCCTATACCCGGTACTACTAAACTTTCCCGCTTGGAAGAAAATATAGGTAGTCTTAATTTAAAGCTGTCTCCTGACGAATTAAAGACTTTAGACGATGTATCGCTAAAAATAAAGATTGAAGGCAATAGATATCCGGAAGAGTTGGAAAAAAGAAGCGGGCTTTAATAAATAAATAACAAAATAAATTAAAAAGACTTAAATTTATAGATTAATAAGGTTAATGATATAAAGGAGGTTTTACTATCATGTTAAATTTTGATTTTTATAATAACTGAACCTGAAAATTACGATGCAAGGGCTAATCATATATGGTGTTCGTCATTAGCCCTATGCGGCATTGTAGGCGCCGGCGTTCCAAAAGACCTCGCTACTCATGTAATAGGACATGAAATTACGGCTTCTTTCGGCATAGACCACGCGCAGACTTTAGCGGTAGTTTTGCCTTCTATGTTAAAAATAAGAAAAGATAAGAAAAAAGAGAAATTATTGCAGTATGCCGAACGCGTATGGAATATAAAAGAAGTTAAAGACGAAGATAAAATAGATAAAGCGATTGATAAAACCAGAGAATTTTTCGAAAGCCTCGGCATAAAAACCCGCTTATCTCAATACGGAATTAAAAAGGAACAGATACCGTTAGTTATTGAAAAGCTCAAGGAACACGGCATGACCGCACTTTCCGAAACGCACGACCTTACTCCCGACATAAGCCAAAAAATACTTGAAGAGGCGATGTGAAAACGGAATAGTATAAAAATATAAATATTAACAGAGGATGAATATGGATAAAATTAAATTAAACAATTTCTTTTTGCTCTTTTCTTGCCATTACTTTTAGTTTTCCTTAATTTTTCTCTCTACCACTCACTCCAATACTCTAACGCAACTTCATTTTTGTCTTTTTTATGCCGGTATATTTCATATATGCGATATGATACTCCCATATTTTAAAAATGATTGTAAAATATGGGAGTATTGTCATGTCTATCGTAGATAACGGCAAAATATTACTTTTACGACTTCTTTTACGAATAGAAAAGATAACCAAAACTTGCCGAAAAGATTAAAATATCAGTTAAAAATGGCGTAAAAGCTATTAACACTTGTAGTAATAAAATTTTCTTGACATTATATTGCTTTATGTTATATTTAAATTATATAATAAATAAAAATTTTTTGATAAAATATTGCTTTACGTTATAATGTATTCAATAAAGCATTGCAAAGAAGTAACGGCCTATTTATCTAAATACTAGGTAAAAGGGATTAAATACCTTAAATGACCTTGCATTCGTTCAAGGAATTAGGTATTTTAATAACTAAACCTTTAAGTAAGGAGGAAGTCGTTATGGCAGAAGAAAAAAAAGTTGGCGATCCAACAGCGTTGGGTTTATTTGCTTATGGCATAGCTCTTACGCTTTTGGCTACGGTAATCGGCGGATTTGCAGGTCCGTTTAACGGGCTGATTTTAGGCACGATTATCTTTACCGGAGGCGTCGGATTAGTTTTAGCCGGCGTTTACGATTTTATGCGCGGCAGCGCTTTCGGGGGAGTTGCATTTACGGGGTACGGATTGTTATTTTTGACTGTTTCAACTTTCTTTATTGCGACGGTTCTTACGAAATCCGCAGCCGGGCCTGCGCCTATGTTCGGCGGCTGGTTTCACTTGCTGTGGGCTATCTTTGCATTTGCAACGTTTTTCGGAGCTAATGTATTAAAAAAATGGGCAATGCTTCAAATTGCCCTTTTTACGACAGGCGCTTTTCTTTTAATACAGGCCATAGGGCTTTTTACGGGGTCATTAGCCGGTCTTCTGCCTGTGGTAGGAATAGTCGGCATAGTTTCAGGTTTATGCGCAACTTATACCGCCATAGCCGTACTAATTAACGGAGCGGCGGAAAAAACCATTCTTCCGGCGTAATTAGTAACGCCTTATTGACATACTTTAACGGGGGCTATCTATTTTTTATAGCTCCCGTTAATAGTTAATGCAACCCAAAATTGCCGATAGAAATTATTTTTCTGTATAAAAGGCATGCGTTTTTATCTGCATCTTTTGCATCTTTGCCGTAAAACGATATGTGTTTTAAAAAGTATAAATCGCCATTGCGTTTATAGTATTTTGAACGCTACTGCCGTTGCCGTAAACCCCGTGGTTGGCAATTTGGTTTTCAAATTCAAGCCTGAACCGAACATTCTTTAATATTCTTGAAGGCGGCTTGTATCCTATAGTGAAAGTCGAATCGAAATAATGATATGCGATTCCGGGAACGCTCTCCTCTTCCCACATGCCGTTAGGGTCGGAAACCGCAGTTTCTCTTACAGTTTGAGAAAATCTGCCTGCGTTTAAGAGATAGTAATGATGCAGATAAAACGCAATTCCCGAAAAACGGGATTTGTTAAAAGTCGAATCTGAGGTTGAAATCAAAAAAGAGGGATAAATATTGTCAGAAGAGTTAAAAATTGCCGGATTTATTCCGTTGCCATAAACTATGGACTTATTTATTCCGCCGTTTAAGCCGACTTCGTAATCGAGAGCCGCCGTCCAGTATTTTAAAAATTTATATTTTGCGTCTATGAAATTATAAAAAAATCTGTTTAAATTGTCCTGATAAAGATTATTATTATAGATAATAAAATTTTCAGCTCCGTAAACGATACCTTCGTGAAATTTCAGAAACCTTACGGGCTTGTATGAAGCTATATATTCAAATGTCGGATACCTGTTTATCGGCGATAAGGCGTTATCGGTCATCGCAACGCCGAAAACCATATTGAGCCTTTTAGTAAAGGGATACTTGAAAAAAACTCCAGTAAGTTCCCCCGGTTCTATCGCCGTTATAGGGGAATAGGTATTAGTCCATACCCTTGATAGATTATAAGATTCAAAACCTATTAAGTAATTTTTTTCGCCAAGGTAAATTTTTAATCCTTTTCCGACCGGAATTCCTAAGGAAACATAAAACTGCCTGAATCCGTATAGCGGACGGCTATAAACAGGCTGGGTATAATAACTATAGTTTCCGGTATAAGGTCCTACTGCCTGAATGTTTTCCCCGGTATCGAAAGATACTTTAAAGCCTACCCCGAAATTATTTATTCCGTTAGAAAATGCATCTTTTGAAACCGTTATATCAAATTCATTGACCGTGAAACCGTTTGCTTTATAATTGTCTATATAGTTTCCGTTATAATTGCCGTTCGGAAACTGCGCGTCCGCAGCTGTATTTGCAAAATTATACGTATAAGACGAGGCAAAAGTGCCGAACAGTTTTATTTGAGATAAAAAAGAGCCTTTAGAACCGGCGGTATAATTTGAACCGAAGTCTGATGCATCCGCGGGCGGCGGTGAAGAAACAAACTGTGCTAAGACAAATATAATCAGAGCTAAAAACAGCCTATAGATATTTTTTTTAAAATTAATCGTACGATTTGTCATTATTTTCATTCGCCTGCGATATACCTTTCCTCTACCCTGCTCAACTTATATACTGCTAATGACAGGAGCCATGAGGACGTAAGTATTATGGCGATGGCCCCGCCCAACATTCCGAATGAAACGTTGTTGAAAAAATCCCACGGCTCTCCGGTCAGTTTAAATTCCATTCCTATAACCTGAAGCCATTCTATCGTTCCTATGCAGAATGCCAGAAAAACGGAAATGCTTGTAATGGAGATATTATAAAAGATTTTTCTTACCGGATTTAAAAAAGCCCAGCTATAAGCATACTGCATTATAACGCCGTCGGTAGAGTCGAGCATCATCATGCCGGCCGAAAATATTAAAGGCA
>JAJYYS010000072.1 GCA_021800745.1 bacterium | reverse complement strand
GGCGTTATCATAGAAGCGGATTTTCAGGGAAATTTCGAGGCGGGCGAACAGGTTTTTTTAGCCGTAAGACCGGAAGAGATAATAATATTAAGAGAAGACAGAGATGTTTCTAAACCGGTAAGGGAAAACCGTTTTTCCGGAAAAATTATTTCGTCTATTTTTACTTCGAGGATGATGGAAATATCGATAAAATCGGAGGAAAATCTGGAACTTAAAGTTTTAATACCTTTTCATGCTTATGAAGTTATGAACCTTTTCGAAGGAAAAACCGTTAACGTATCTTTAAAAAAGTCTTCGATTCACCTTATAAAAAAGAAAAAAACTGTTAAGGGTCCGGTTTTTGTTTAATATCGAAATATAATAACACATCAAAGATTACGGTTTATTTCCCTGCCCGGAGTTTGACATCCTGTTCGGCTTCCAGAACTTTTGCAGATAAGCCGCCGTCGTTTAAAACTATTCTGATAATTTCGTTTTCTTTAACCTGCATAACCGATGAAACAACCTTTTTTTCTTCGGAAAAAACTATGCCGTAACCCCTTTTAAGAACGTTATACGGGCTTAATGAATTCAATGCCTTACATTGGGTTCCGACTCTGCTTTTATAATTAGCGATAGTTATTTCAGCCGCTCTTCTAAGCCTGCCCGACAGTCCGTTTATATATAATTTGCGCTCTTTAAAGACGTTTAACGGGCTTTTCAGCAAAAGTCTTTTATAAAGATGTGAAACATTCAGCTTCAATAAATTTATCCGCCCTTCGGCTGAATTTTGCAGACTTTCGGCGAGGTCGTAAACCCTGATTCTTTTATCCTGAATAATTCTTTTCGGAGAAACTTTTTCTATATTTTTAATTAAATTCGACAATTCGGCTTTTCTGTTTGAAATTAAATTAAGGGCGCCTATTTTCAACCTGTTTTTTAAGTTTTCCGACTGTTTTACTAATTCCGATTTTACCGGAACAGCCATTTCGGCAGCATTTGATGGCGTAGAAGCCCTTTTGTCTGCAACAAAGTCGGCGATGGTAAAATCAGTTTCGTGGCCGACTGCGCTGATTACTGGAATAGACGAATTATAAATAGCCCTTGCGGTAATTTCTTCGTTAAAAGCCCATAAATCCTCTATGCTGCCCCCGCCTCTTCCGACTATAATTACGTCTATTTTTTTCCGGGCTGCAGAATATAAATTTAAAAGTTCAACGGCATGCGCAATTTCCGCAGCACTGTTTTGCCCCTGAACGCTTGCATTTGCAAAAATTACAGATATATTTTCAAATCTTGTTTTTAATATCTTCACAATATCATGCAAAACCGCACCGCTTTTAGAGGTAACTATACCTATAGTTTCTGGCAGAAAAGGTATAGCCCTTTTGCGCGATTCGTCGAACAAGCCTTCACGCCTGAGTTTTTCTTTCAGCCTCTCGAATAATATATAAAGTTCGCCGAAGCCCAGAGGTTCTATTTCCGATACTATAAAGCTGTATTCGCCCCTCGGCTCGTATAAATTTATTCTACCGTAAACGGTTACGGATAATCCGTCTTTTATATCGAATTTTACTTTACTTAAGTCGCCCTTAAATATTATGCATTTTAATTTTGCGGATTCGTCTTTAAGGTCAAAATAATATCCTGAAGAATAATTTGTTTTTAACCCGGATATTTCGCCTTTAACCCTTACGGAGTAAAAAACATTTTCTATCGCCGCTTTTAGAATGCGCGAGAATTCCGAAACGGTCAAAATTACCTTATTCAAATCTTTTTCGCCCGTATCTTTATTCATAGTTAATTATAATAATACCTTAAATCACTGTTAGAAACTATTAAAATTGCTTCGACATATTATAAATTCTGCATAAACGGCGTGCGTTTATATCTGCTTACGCAGGAAAGTTTCTTTTAAACTTCACGAGGCTAAAAGCCGAGAGCGAAGCGATAATCCAGAAAAAGAAATTTATAACGGTGATTTAAGGTAATATCATATTCTATCTGTTACGCCTTTTATTTTTAATAAAAAAAGCCACCGCCGCCCCTGCCAGAGTTATATAACCTAGTATAGCAAAGGAATCGCCGTAAGAAGCTACTGAAGCCTGCATTTGCACGATTTCGTCAAAAAAACCTAAGGCAGGACTGGGGAAAATGGTTCCCGGCCTTAAATATGAGGCGGCTTTGCTAATCAAATCGCCGTTTATGAAATTAATTACGCCGTGATATGCATAAGAATTATATTTAATATCTCTTGCATACTGATTTAAATGATAAACCTGCCTTACCACAAGTTCATTGCCTATAAAAGCTATGCCGAACGAAGCCCCTATCTGAAGCGATACCGGAATCAAACCGGAGGCTTCGGGAAGCATATCTGTTTTTACCGAGTTCAGGGCGGCGCTCATTACCGGCGCATTCAGAAGCCCTATACCTACGCCTCTTATCAACTGATTTACTACTATATCGTAAACGCTTGTATTTAAAGAAAGATTATCGAACATGAACATAGACGCCGCGACTATTAAAAGTCCGGCAAAAAGAGGATACCTGGGTCCTATCCTGTCGGATATTTTTCCCGAAAAAGGCGATACCAACGCCACCGCAATAGCGGTTGGAGCCATTAAAATGCCGGCGTTCATAGCGTCATAATTAAGGACGTTTTCTATGAAAAGCGGAAGCAGGAACATAGCTCCGAAAATTCCTACTGCCCTAACCATATTGACTATAAATGCTATAACGAAATTATAATTCTTAAAAATATCCAGGTTGAGAATAGGCGTTTCGACGAATAATTCGGCTATTACAAAAAAAACAAACGAAAAACCGCTTATTACTTCGGATTGTATTATGACTGGCGCATGCCACCCAAGCGTCTGCCCCTCGTTCAAAGCATACAGCAAGGAAGCCATAGACATAGCCATAAATAAAAACCCAAGCATATCGAACTTTCTGACATATTTTTTTATCGGTATATCATGCGTTAAAATTGCGATAGAACCCAATATAGATATGATGCCTATAGGAACATTTACGTAAAATATCCATCTCCAGTCAACATAATCGACGAGATATCCGCCGAGAGTCGGCCCTACCGCAGGAGCCACCATCGCGCCTATAGACCATATACCCATAGCCTCGCCCCTTTCATCCGGAGGAAACACTTCCGCAAGCAGGGTAAGGCCGGTAGGCGTTAGTCCGGCGCCTCCTATAGCCTGTATGACGCGAAATATAACAAGGTCGGTGAAAGAAGGAGAGAGCCCGCATAAAGCCGAGCCGATAACAAAAATGACTATAGATACTATAAACGGATATTTTATTCCCCATTTTCTTCTGACATAAGCCATGGGAAGTATAACGATAGAATAAGCAATAGTATAGGCTATCATTACCCATTCCACATCCGTAACGTTAATTCCGAAATGGGACATCATCTTGGGAAGCCCGACCGTTACGATATTAACGTCGAGTATTGCCATAAACGACGACACTACGACAAGTGCAAGAACTATCCACTTGTAATTTTTGTGGGATTTTTCAACCATTTTCTTTAAAAAAATTATTTAACGGATATGCCGTGCAGAAACAGATCTAATATTTCATCGGTATCTTTTTCTATCATCTCCGGAACCGGTTCGAATCTGTCGTTAAGGAAATTATATATTGCGCCGGTCTTGATTAACGATACAAGCATATACCCGCCTTTTGTAGGATATAAATCACTTCTGAACTCTCCGGAATCTATGCCCGATTTTATAATCTCTCCTATAAAATCGGTATATCTTTTCCTTCTTAAATTAAAAGATTCTTTAGATTTTTTTTTCAAAAACACGACGTTGATTTCATCTAAAAAAATAGTTTTAAAGAAATATCTGTTTTCATAAATATGATTTATATTCTCGCTGATGAGAGCCTTTAACTTATTGATTCCGCCGCTTTCTTTCGCAACCCTGTTTTTTATTCTTTCGAACATTCTTTCGAAACCGGAAGACAGGACTTTCTCTAAGAGTTCGTCTTTATCTTTGAAGTAAAGATAAACCGTTCCTTTTGCTATACCGGCTTTCTGCGCCACCTTATCCATTGTTAAAGCTGAAAATCCGATTTCTTCTATCAGCTTTCTCGAGGACGATAAAATCAATTCGTATTTATCTATATTTTCTACCATATATATTATTCGACGTTACTATTATATTGACTTAAAAGTCATAATACAATAAAAAAAATAATTTATTTTAATTCTGACAGAATTGCATTAAGGGCTGTCTCAATTTTTTAATTAAAAAAGAAAACGCCATAATGGCCGTTGCGACATAAATTACGGAGAAAACAATGCGTATTATACTATAATTTTCAGCATTTAAACCGTAAATTAATAAATTAGAAAAAATTAAAACCGGAAAAGACCACATCAAAATCCATCCTTCGATAAAATGAAAACAGTGGGCTTCTTTGCCGTAAAGCCCGGCGACTCCGGCAAGAACAAAGCCGATAGATATTATTAAAATTTCCGGATTTTTAAAAACAAAAACATAGCCCGCAGCAAATAAAATCCCCAGAATTACGCATGATAGTATAAATATTTTGATTTCTTTTTTCCATACTAAAAGGAACGACGAAGAAATCAATGAACCTGCGTAAAAAATAGAAATTCCGTAATAAAAGCCGGGTATATCCGAATAGATATAAGAAAAAGCAAATAAAGCTATTCCTATAAAACCTATGACATAACCCGACCTGTAAATAATATCGTAAGATTTAGGGTAATAAACATCCGTATCCATAAAAATGCCGCCCGCATATTCTATTAATATATTATTATTTAACCTTGCCGAGAACCGAAATATTTCTATTCTTTTTGTTTGAAAATAACCGACCGGAAATTCTTTTCACGGAATGACCGTCGACTTTTTCTATCTTTTTCAAAACCTGCGCCTTGGAGATATATCTGCCTTCGTAAATTTCGTTTATAGCATTGCGGTTCATTATATTTCCGGTAGATTCCATACTAAGAAGAAAACCGTCGTATATATGTTTTTTGGCGTTTATAACTTCTTCTTCGCTGATACCGCCGCCTACTATGCCGTCGATTATGTCAAAAATAAGTTCTTTAGAAAGCTTGAATTTTTTGGGAGAAACGCCTGCATAAATATAAAAATATCCGTCCGACTTATGAAAGACGGAATTTGAATAGATAGAATAGGCAAGCCCTTTATTTTCCCTTACTTCCTGAAAAAGTTTAGAACTAACGGAAGCGCCTAGAATAGTATTTAAAACTTCTGCGGAGAAAAAATCTTCGTCCGACCTGCTTATGCCTTCAAGTCCTATTAAGAAATGGGTCTGCTCTAAATCTTTATTTTGAATAAAATCGCCGTACACTTTGTCAGTTTTAAATTTTTTTTGTATTACTCCTTTATCGTAGCTGGAAGCGATTTTACTCATATAACTGTTAACCGAATCCGCAATTTTACTATGCTCGAAATTGCCTGCTATAGAAATTATTATATTTGCCGGATTGTAGTGGCGGTAATAATAATCTAATATTTTTTTCCGGTTAAAATTTTTAATCGTATTTTCGGTTCCCAGAATAGGAAAGGCGTACGATGAATTTCCGTAAAAATTCCTATGAAAAAGTTCCATAGAATAGTCCGAAGGGTCGTCCTGTACGCCTGAAATTTCCTGCAATATTACGCTTTTCTCTTTTTCGATTTCGTCTTCCGGAAACAAAGAATTAAACATCAGGTCGATTAAAAGATCTACGGCGGCATCGTAATTTTTGTATAAAACTTTGGTATATAAACAGGTTAGCTCCGTACCGGTAAAAGCGTTCAGCGCTCCTCCCATAAGGTCTATTTCTCTGTTTATCTCTTTGTAGGTTCTATTTTTAGTTCCCTTAAAAAGAAGATGCTCTATGAAATGGGATATGCCGTTTAACTCCTCAGGCTCGTAAACCGAGCCTGTTTTTACCCATAATCCTATACTTATAGAATTAAAATACGGTTTTTTTTCCGTAATAAGCGTAATACCGGATTCTAATACTTCTTTTCTAAAATTTTTCATAAAGTCTCTTTTATAGAGAGTTTTATTTTGCCGGCCCTATCCACGTCTAAAACCTTAACTTTTACTTCGTCGCCTTCTTTAAGAACGTCGGAAACTTTTTCTACCCTCTTGTTGTCTATCTGCGAAATATGAACCAGTCCGTCTGTTCCCGGAAATATTTCGACAAAAGCTCCGAACTCCATTATCTTTCTGACTTTTCCGAAATAAATCTTGCCTATTTCCGCTTCCTGAGTTATATCGTTTATCATAGCTACGGCAAGTTTTAAAGATTCGCCGTTAGTAGAAGAAATTGTAACCTTTCCTGAATCTTCTATATCAACCTTTGCGCCGGTCTTTTCTATTATGCCCTTTATGACTTTTCCGCCGGACCCGATAACTTCTCTGACTTTCTCAGGCTTAACCATCATAGTGACGATTCTCGGAGCATTTTTTGCCATATCCTTTCTGGGTTCATTTATAGACTGAAGCATTATGCCGAGTATATGCATTCTTCCTTCCTTTGCCTGCGAAAGAGCATTCCTTAAAATCTCTTTTGTAACTCCAGAAATTTTAATATCCATCTGTAAGGCCGTTACTCCTTTAGATGTTCCCGCAACTTTGAAATCCATATCTCCGAGGTGGTCTTCGTCGCCTAAAATATCGGAAAGTATTGCCACTTTATCTCCTTCTTTTATAAGCCCCATGGCTATTCCCGCAACCGGAGCCTTTATGGGAACTCCCGCATCCATCAAAGCCAGAGTGCCTCCACAGATTGTAGCCTGAGAAGAAGATCCGTTAGATTCAAGTATTTCGGAGACCAATCTTATCGTATAAGGGAATTCTTCCGAGGATGGAATTATATATCTGAGCGCTTTTTCGCCCAGAGACCCGTGACCTATTTCTCTTCTGCCGGGAGACCTCAAAGGAGCGACCTCGCCTACGGAAAAAGGAGGAAAATTATAATGCAGCATAAATCTTTTGGTCGATTCTTTCTCGGGCGCGTCTATTATCTGCTCGTCGAATTTAGTTCCTAAAGTAGCGGCTACGAGAGCCTGCGTTTCGCCGCGCGTAAAAACGGCGCTTCCGTGAGCCATAGGCAATTCTCCTACGGAACAGCTTATAGGCCTTATTTCTCTCATCCCTCTTCCGTCTATCCTTATACCTTCGTTAAGTATATTTTTTCTTAATATATCTTTTTGAATAGATTCAAAAATTTGGCTTATTAACGCTTCATAGCCCGGATAAGACTCTTTCAGAAGTTCGATAATCTTGGAGTTTAAATTTTCCACTCTTTCGTTTCTTTCCAACTTAGCGGAAATTTTAAGGGCATCGGATAAATCGTCGTAAGAAAGCTCCTTGACTCTTTCATATAATCCTTCCGGTATTTTAATTTCTTCCGGTTCGGCTTTAATAATGCTGATTCCCGATAAAATCTTGTTCTGAAACTCGATTAATTCTACGATTTTATTATGCCCGAACTCTATCGCCGAAACTAGCTCTTCCTCGTCTAATTCGTTAAAGCTCCCTTCTACCATAGTTATGGCATCTTTTGAGCCTGCTACTATAAGAAACGTATCGCTGGTTTCAAGTTCTTTATAAGTCGGGTTAGCGATAAAATTACCGTTTACCCTTGCAATTCTAACGCCTGCAGTCGGTCCATTAAAAGGGGCTTCGGACAGCATCAAAGAAAATGAAACGCCTAACATTGCCGCCATATCCGGGTCGTTTTCGTTGTCCATTGAAACGACGGTGGCTATTATCTGAGTGTCAAAAAAGTAATTATCCGGGAAAAGGGGTCTTATCGGCCTGTCTAAAAATCTGGATGTTAAAACCTCTTTTTCGGTCGGCCTTGCCTCTCTTTTAAAAAAACCGCCCGGTATTTTTCCGGCAG
>JAJYYS010000071.1 GCA_021800745.1 bacterium | reverse complement strand
CCGTTTTTATCAAAAATATCTAAAAAAATCTTAATCGATTTTTCGGCTATTCCGTTTAATTTTTGCCGGTTTGAATCGAAAGGACTGAATATTTTGCTTAATTCCGTAATGGAATATATAATGTTTCCGTTTATGGATGAATATTTTATCCTGTCGATAAACGGTTTTTTTCTTTTTTCTCTGAAAGTTCCGAGTTTTGAGATAATACCGTTGTATTGTTTGCTTCCTAAAGCCTTAGCGTAAGCCCCGGCATATAATACATTAGGAACGCCGCCCTGCCGGAAACTCTTGTCCGAAAAATCGCCGGAAACTGAGGTTTCGCTTCCGGCATGACGCATCATGCCTTCTTTGTCTATATTAAACAATTCTGCCGCGGCATTTAACTCTTCCTTATCCGGAAAAACCTCTTTAAATTCGTTATACGTCCACGTGAAAAATCTTCCGTCGTCGTTGTCTCCCGTATCCGCATCGACGCTCGCGTAAAAACCGCCGTTATATCCGTCGTATAGTTCGCCGGATATAAAATCGAGAGTTTTATTTATAACGTTCAATAGAATCTTATCGCCGGTCAATCTGTAATAATAGGAATATACCCTTAAAGCCTGAGCGTTGATTTCGGCAAGTTTTTCAAAATGCGGAATGATCCATTTTTTATCGGTCGAATACCTGTGAAAACCCCCGCCTACATGGTCAAAAACTCCTCCGGCGGCTATTTTTTTTAAAGTAAAAAGTCCTTTATTGAGCGAATCTTTATCCCTGTTGGTTACATAATCCCGAGCAAGAAGTTCCAGCGCCGAAAAATAAAAAAACTTCGGTGATTCGTCCAATCCTCCGTTAACTTCGTCAAAATGAAGTTTAAATTCAAGCGCCCCTTCGTTTATAAACCTTTTTACGTAATCTATATTTAAAGAATTATCTTTTTTTATTGCATCATTTATTCTTTTAATATTAATATTAAAAATAGAAAATTTATTCGAATCGTCGGAAATTCTTTGATAAAAATCGGCGCTCTGGGCAAAAACGGCTTCTTTGTTTTCACGGTAATATTTTGCGATTTCCTTCAAAACCGACTTATACGCCGGAAGTCCGTAATTGGATTCTTTAGGAAAATACGTGCCTCCGTAAAAAAAATATCCTTCGTACGTCAAAAAAGCGGTTAAAGGCCATCCGCCCGTTCCGGAAAACACGCTTACGGCTTTCTGATACCGCGAGTCTATGTCCGGTCTTTCGTCTTTATCGACCTTAACGGCTATATAATTTTCGTTTATTATTGCAGCGGTTTCTTCGTCTTCGTAAGATTCCCCGTCCATTACGTGGCACCAGTGGCACCATACGGCTCCTATATCGAGAAGCACGGGCATATCCTTTTCTTTAGCCTTCTCGAAAGCCTCGGCGCACCACGGATACCAGTCAACAGGCTGGTGTACGGCGGATTTTAAATAAGAACTTTTTTCGCTTTTTAAATTATTCACGAATTATATTTCATATGTTATATATTATTATATGTTATATATTTTAT
This sequence comes from bacterium, assembly GCA_021800745.1. Next base: position 6,400 of record JAJYYS010000071.1, on the reverse strand, counting down.
CATATGCCTCTTCCGGAGCGAGCCCTTTGTGGACGACCGCTTTCACGGCTTTAATCATATTAGCCGGTTTTTCGGATTGAAATATATTCCTGCCCATATCGACGCCCGCCGCTCCATGCTTTACGGCATTATGGGCAAGTTCAAGAGCTTCGAGTTCTCCGGTCTTTTTCCCTCCTGCAACTACGACGGGGACCGGACATGTTTCCACCACTCTGTCGAAATCTTCGCAATAATAGGTCTTTACGATGCCCGCTCCGGTTTCCGCCGCAATTCTGACCGCTAACGACAAATAACGGACATCTCTCGTCATCTCCCTTCCCACGGCGGTTACCGCAAGCACCGGGATACCGTATTTATAACCCTTATCTACTAATTTCGACAAATTAATTATACCCTGTTTTTCATTTTTAGAGCCGATAAAAATGGACAGAGCTACCGCAGAGACGTTCAATCTTACGGCGTCTTCCATAGAAACGGCAATGTCTTCGTCGGACAGGTCGTCTTTCAGGATGCTCGTTCCGCCGCTGACGCGCAAAACTATCGGAATATCTATTTTGGGGTCAATCTGGCTCCTTAATATCCCCCGCGTAAGCATCAACGAATCGGCATACCTTAAAAGCGGAGTAATAGACTTGCCGATATTTTCGAGTCCCCCCGTAGGTCCCATAAAATAGCCGTGGTCAACGGCGAGCATAACCGTTTTGCCGTCTTTCGGCTTAATAATACTTGAAAGCCTGTTTTTCATTCCGTAATCCATAAAATTTAAACCTCCTTATATCTATAAACATACGACGCGGTCGTATTCGAAAATCTTATCGATTAATACGCCGTAATCGATATTTTCCGCACCGTAAAGATTTACCGACAGAACTTCATTGCCTTCCGAAATTTGCGCATCGATAATATCTTTAATGGATTTTAATAAATCGCCATCGTATTTTTCTTTAATTAAATATAAAATTTTCATCAGTATGAGAATACGTAATCGTATTTCAATAAACTTTTTCCTAAATCCGAACAGGACATAGAATCGAAACCTTCCTTTTTAAAATTGGAATACATTCCTATTCCTACGGCTCTCATCATATCGAGGTGGTTTTCGATAACGGGCGAATCCGCTTCCGCAAAATCGCCGTTTAAAAGATAAATATCCACATTGTCGTCAAGAAGGCTTAATCCAGCCGCCATTCTCAACCCCTCGGAATACCTTTCTCTTTCCGCAAGCAAAACAGCAATCCTCTTCATATTTTTTATTATAAATTATACCCCGTTTCTTCATGCTGCGTTATATCGAGTCCCATAGTTTCGGAATCTTTATCTACCTTAAGACCCATTACTAAATCTATTATTTTAAATATAATAAAACTCATCACAAACGAGTATGCGGCAACGGCAATAATAGTAAGCACCTGAATCCAAACCTGTCCCGGATTCCCGTAAAACAAGCCTTTTCCAGCTTTATTGATTAAAGGGTCGGCGAACAGGCCGGTCGCAAAAACGCCCCAGACGCTTCCGACTCCGTGCACGCTGAAAACATCGAGGGCATCGTCGTAGCCTAATTTAGGTTTGATAAAAACAACCATCGAAAAACATATAATTCCTGCTATAAGTCCGATAATCATGGCCGCGCCGGGCGTTACATAACCCGAAGCCGGCGTAATCGTGGCAAGACCGGCAATGGCGCCTGAAACTATGCCTAAACTCGTAGGTTTGCCGTTTCTTATCCACTCCGCAATCATCCAACTTACCGCTGCGGAAGCCGCCGCCGTGTTGGTGACTAAAAATGCGGACGCAGCAATAGAATTTGCCGCAAGAGCGCTTCCGCCGTTAAAGCCGAACCATCCGAACCATAAAAGTCCGGCTCCTAATATCGTATAGCCCAACTGATTCGGCTGGACTATATTTTCTTTCATATATCCCTTTCTTTTGCCGAGAACTAACGCCCCCGCAAGTCCGGCAAATCCGGCGCTTATATGAACGACGGTCCCACCCGCAAAATCAAGAACGCCCATTTTTTGAAAAATGCCGCCTATTCCCCATACCCACTGGGCTATTGGGGCATACACCAAGGTAAGCCATATTACGGTAAATACGACCCATGAAGAAAATTTGACCCTTTCGACGAGCGAACCGCTGATTAACGCAACGGTTATTATAGCGAACATAAGCTGAAATAATACAAAAACAAAAGACGGCAGAGAGCCTGCGTATCTTGAATGCCGGTCAACGCCCATACCGGAAAGACCTAAATACTTAAGATTGCCGATAAGTCCGCCAAAAGCATCCGGAGCAAAAGACAACGAATATCCCCATAAAATCCAGATAAAACTGACGGTGGCAATGGTTACAAAACTAAGAGAAAGCGTGTTAAGCACGTTTTTCTTTCTTACCATTCCCCCGTAAAAAAAACCCAGCGCCGGCGTCATCATTAACACAAGCGCTGCCGAAGTTAAAACCCACGCGATATTTCCAGCGCTGAATGCAACAACATTAGTTTCCATACTTATAACTCCCCCTTTGGAATTATTTTTACTAAAATATCAAAATTAAATATCAAACTTTTTAATCATATCATTTTTTATATATAATTTTAAACAAAAAAATCCCGCAATTACCATAATAATTTAATTCAATTAAAGTTAAATTAAACAAATTAAATTTAATGATAACTACGGGATAAAAATTAATCCCCCGAAAGAAACGGGATTAATAACATTCGCTTTTGCCGGAACGAGCGGAACGCATAAATATATCCTGTTCGTTTTCCCTTAAATTTTTAGCCAGATTCTTGGCTAGAATCATCATGAATTTAAGTCCGTTCATAACGTCAGGGTCTTTCGTCATTGCAATCAGCGATAGAACTCCTCCTTTATGATATTTCGGGTCGGTTGATTCGGTTAAAGTTTCATGCGTCGAACAATTAATAACGTTTATTAACTCTTTTATATCTATCTGCGTTAAAAGAGCTTCGACTAATTCAAGCCCCGTTCCGACGGCTCTTTCCATGAGTCCGTCGGTCATCATCCTTCTCGCCGCGGCTACGCCGTTTGACAGCTCGACTAAATCGTTCAGCGTTCCGCTGTTAATAAATGACTCGCCGGTATCAAGCAGAGGCTTTAAATTGTAATTAAGCGTAAGTTCGGTCAGTTCCGCAAGTTTCTGGGCGGTGCCGGCCATACGCTCTACTATTTCATCCGTCATACCCTTGCTAAATCCTGCCGCAAGATCGCCCATTTCCTTGAGCGATTGCAAAGTGCCCGATTTTTCCAGTTCGGCGATCTTATCCAAAGAAGATTCCAAAGAACCGGATAGATGCTGCGCCTTTTTAATCAGACCCGCCATATTTTCATCGCTGAGCGCATCGGTCAGTTCCGCAAGTTTCTGGGCGGTGCCGGCCATACGCTCTACTATTTCATCCGTCATACCCTTGCTAAATCCTGCCGCAAGATCGCCCATTTCCTTGAGCGATTGCAAAGTGCCCGATTTTTCCAGTTCGGCGATTTTCTCTATGCTATTTTTCAGGCTTTCCGCTTTCATTCCGGCAGTTTTAATCATAGAGAGCTGTTCTTCTCCCGAAAAACTGTCCAACACGGAAAGCGCCGTAGTAATATTATCTGCCGACCTCTGAATCATCGCATCCGTCATGCTTTCCTTCAGCGCTTGAGGTATAGCGCTAATCTGGTCGATTGTATCCAGCCTGTCTATAATATTAAGCAAATGTTCTAATGCTTGCGGCTTTTCCGTGAGTTTCTTGGTCAGGGCGGCAGCTACATCTATTACTTCATTTTCAGCCATAATTTGCCTCCTTTTAAATCGTTAAATTAAAGAATTCCCATCGGGGTAAGCCAGTAAACCTTGTTATACGTTAATTTGAACCAGTGGATAAGCGCCGACGGAGTAACCGGGTTCGGCGGGGTATTATAATCGAACATAATATAAGTAGCCTTGGTCATACCCGTTTCGATAAAGCAGAACACCTTTCCGTCATATCTGAACGGAGTCAGTCCGTCTCTTAATTCGGAAGCGATGTTTTCCACGATAACGTCGGATTCGAAGTGAGCGGTAGAACCGGCCTTGCTTATCGGAAGATTCGTGGTATCGCCTACGACGTAAACGTTTGTGGAACCTTCCATTTTAAGCGTAAACTTATCGGTAGGAACGAAGCCGTTCTGCCCGAGACCGGAATCTTCTATTACCTGCGCGCCTTTATGCGGCGGAACGGTAATAAGAATATCGTATTTTAACGTTACGCCCTCAAGGCTGGTAACCGTCTTTTTATTCGGGTCCACTTCTTTCATATTAAACAACGTCTCCGTATTGATTCCGTGCTTTGGAAATGTTTTGGCGCCGAAATCCGCGAGCGGTTGAAGCCCGTGAAGCCTTCCTATCGGATATGTATAAGTGTAATCAACCTTATCTCTTATGCCTCTCTGTTTAAACCAGTCGTCAAGCATGTACGATACTTCAAACGGGGCGACAGGGCATTTATGAGGCAGACCTATCGTTAAAACAATTTTTCCGCCTTTAAAATTTACTAATTCATGGCGGAGTTTTAAACATGCATCCACTTCATAGAACCAGTTTCCGCCTTCTTTTAAACCCGGTATCATTTCAGGAGCGGGTCTGGAACCGGTTGCAAGAACCAATATGTCGTATTTCATTACTACGCCGTTTTTAAGATGAACTTCATTCTTATCTTTATCGATTTTAATTGCGGGATGAAGGTGCAATTCAACCATCGGGTCAAGCAAGTCCCTTTCATTTCTGACAAGCTCATCGTGATGCTTTAAGCCGAAGAGCATATATAGAAGACCCGGCTGATAAAAATGCTCCGGTTTGTCTGAAACGATGTCTATGACAAGCTCGCCTTTTTTGAGTTCGGGACGCATTTTTTTTGCAAGTAAATTTGCGATAATAGTTCCACCTACTCCTCCTCCTACAATCACTACTCTTTTTGACATAACAGCCTCCTTAAAAATGAAAATTAATTAAATTTAATAATGTTAATATTAATTCCTACATATCTTTAATTTTTTTAACAAAAATCCGCCAAAATCCGTCGCCCGGTATAACGCCCAGAAATTCCTGCTTAACTTTGTTTAGCCATTCGGGTACATCCTTAGCGCTTCCGGCGTCTCCCGAAATCAATTCTATTACTGAGCCTACCGGCTGCTGCCTGACTTCTTTTATTAACTCCATCAGCGGTCCGGGACAATACGTTCCCCTTGCATCCACCGTAACCGCCGGTTTAATTTGTTTTAATTCTTCTTCAGTCATAGCAAATACCCCCTTTATATTTTATAAATTATAAATTAAAATTTTTAGTCACATACCGTTTACTTTTTTTGCGAAAATTCTCCAGTATCCCCTTTCTTCTATAACCGACAAAGTTTCCTGATGGACTCTGTTTATCCAGTCTAAGACTTCGTCGACATCCTCTTTTTTATCGGTAAGCAATTCGATAATCGTGTCTTTCGGCTGCTGTCTCATTTCTATAATGAATTCGCCGACCGGCGGCATACAGCAGGAAACTCCTCTGATATCTACCACGACCGATTGTATGTCTTTTGCAAAGTTACCCATAAAAAAACTGCCTCCGATATATAAATCGCCGGATGTATATCCAGCGTAGCATACATATACCGCTAAAAAGTTATGGTTTCTGCTCCTTCCATAATGCCTAGAAATGCGGCAAGCCCTAAATGGTCATCGACGATATCTATTAAATCGTCTTTTTCCAGTCCGCAAATATCCATAACCATAGAGCAAACGTAAATTTTAAGCCCTCCGAGCATTTTAGCCTGGTCAAAGAGTTCATAAAACAAAGTAGCCTTTTTTTCTTTTATTAAATCGTAAAGTTTGCCTCCGGTAAAATTTTTCTTTTCGACATTTTTTTTTAAAAAATTGTAAACCGCATTTCCTGTGACAAAAATAGAAACATCTATTCCCGAGACAGCGGCGACCGATGCAATCATCGAAGCTACGTGTGATTTTTCATACTCTTCCGATACAAGCATAATTGCTAATTTTTCTGCCATAAATTGTTCTCCTTATTTATATTTTTATTTTTATAATATATATATAAATTATATATCCAATTTTATCTCGGCAATATAATTAATATATGATATGCAAAATATATGCCCAAATTTATTATTATTATTTAATACGATAATTCCTTTAAATTAAATAACTTAAATTTTCAAATAAAATTAATAATCAAAATATAATGCCAAATTGACATCTTGTTTTTGACAAAATGTCATAACAAAATGGGCACGTGGTACGAACATACTTACCACTTTTTCTTAATTTTAACATATCAATTAATTCTTTTAAATAATTTAGCCTGCTTAACCACTCAACCCCAGTTCCCGCAGTCCTTAAAATATCCTCCATT
>JAJYYS010000070.1 GCA_021800745.1 bacterium | reverse complement strand
GTCCGGGTTCTATAATTCCGGCATGAACCGGGCCTACAAGAACTTCAAAAATTCCTTCGCCCAAAATCTCTTTAAACTTATATTCGCCGTATTTCTTCATATCGGGAATTAAATTATTATAATCCTTTCTTAAGGGATGGACGGAAGAATCCCAGTTTTCGGGATACAGCATTAAAGGCCTTAAATCGGGGTGTCCTGAGGGTAAAAGACCGAATAAATCGTATATCTCGCGCTCATACATTTTGGCGGCTGGACAGATTTTAGATATAGATTGAAAACTTTCGTCCGCATCGACGCGATATTCATCGATACCGCTGCCGCCTCCGAAAAAATATCTGACGGTAAATTTAGAATTTAAGGCTCTCTCGTCCGCCGCGGCGATGCCGAGCAGATATTTTCCGGACGCTTTGAGATTATCCGCCGAATTTATAAAATCGATTGATTTTATATTATGTTTATTTAGCATAATCTTATCCATTCAAAAAATTATCCTGCCTCCAAATTCAGCGGATGCTGATTTTACTATATTTAAAAAGGGGGACGGGATGTAAAATAATAATAAAGAGGAGAGCAGCAAAAGAATTAAAGGAACATATACCATAAAAGGATGGATCGCATCCTCATTAACCTCTTTATGCGCCTTTTTGCCGCTTTGAAGTTCATCGTCTGCTTCGTTATCCGTATTTCCCATGTACATTTTAAGAATTTTGCCGAAAAGCCCTATAAAAATAAAAACCAGCAGTATAAAAACTAAAAACCCCAGCAGTATATTACTCCTAAATACCCCCGTCATAATGTAAATTTCTCCCAAAAACATTGCAAACGGAGGCATTCCGCTGATTCCCATAACTCCGAAAAGAAGAACCAATGCCGTAACCGGGAAATTCTTGGATAAATTCCTTATTTTATCGATTCTCCTTTCATGTGTTGCCGCAAGAACGTTTCCTGAAGACAAAAACAATAATCCCTTATTTAAAGCATGGAAAAAAATCTGTAAAAGGCTTCCTATTACCGCTATTCCGCCTATGCCGAAACCAAGGGCTATAATGCCCATATTTTCCATGGAAGAAAATGCGAACAGGCGCTTGTAGTCGGTCTGCTTTATTACCGAAAAAGCCGAAATTAAAATAGTAAAAAAGCCGAAGCCTATTAAGAAATACCTCGGATAATAGATGCCTGCCGCCCCGTTAATCTGATAAAACCTTAAAATGCCCAAAAGCGCCGTATTAAGCAAAACTCCGGACAACAAAGCGCTGACGGGGCTTGGACCCTGCGAATGCGCATCGGGGAGCCAGTTGTGCATCGGAGCAAATCCTACTTTCGTTCCGAATCCGACAAGCGCAAGAAGAAAAGCAAGCATAAGAAAATTCTTGTCTAATTTTGCACCGGCCTGCATAATATTTATAAAAGATAAAGACTGCAAGCTTTCTCCGTAAACCTGCGAAGTCGTAAAATATAGAATAACTATCGCAAAAAGTCCTATAGCAATGCCCACCGAACACATAATGACGTATTTCCATGTAGCCTCAAAAGATTCTTTAGTCCTGTTAAAAGAAACCAATAATGCGGTAGCCAAAGTCGTAGCCTCAAGTCCTGTCCAGTAAATACCGAGATTGTTAGACAATATCGAAACCATCATGCTGAAAACAAATAAATTTTTCCAGAAATAGTAAAATTTAAATTTTCTTTTCGATACGCCTCCGGCTATTTCGGTTCTGACATATCCGAACGAATAAAATGCCACAAATAGTTCAAGGGTCGAAACCGTTATAAGAATGACTAAATTAATATAATCCACAAAGAAAAAGCCGCCTAAAAAAACTGCAACGGAATTAAAAGACAAGGCGATTGCAGCAACCGCACAAAATACGAGAACTGATACCGCCAACTGCAGATAGGACATCCATAAAACATCGGCAAATATCGAAACGATTAAAGCCGCTGCCGGAAGTATCAATATTAATTCATACATTTTTTTAATCCGTTTAAAATTTATACAGCAATGTTTCTTCTAAGATTTAATATAAGAATAGACAATATAAGTATGCTTACAAAAAGGTCGAAAAGTACGCCTAATTCGACAAGAAGGGGCATTCCGTGCGTAATGCTGTTTGCCGCCAAAAAAATTGCGTTGTCTATAGTCAAAAATCCTATAATCTGCGAAAATAAAGTTTTTCTTGTTATCATAAGCATCGCCCCTATTAAAAACGTCGCAAGGGATATAGTAAAAACAAAAGAGCCGAAAGTAATGCCCGTTTTAATAATTTTTTGGGCTATCAAATTAGAAAGCAAAGTTAAAGAACCTGCAAAAACGACCGCTTCCGGTATCCCTATGTACATATCTATTTCTTTGTCCATTTTAACCTTCTTAAGCGTTTTGAATAAAAAATAAGGTATTAAAACGACTTTAAAAATTACCGTAATGACAAAAGACCCATATAGATTTATCGAGTTAAAATGAACCGCTCCCATTAAAATATAAAATGCCAGCATAAGCGACTGAAAAGAATAAAGCTTTATCGCAAATTTTATAAAAGGCGAACTTACGTTTAATACTACGGAAACGAGTATTAAAATAATAAAAAGTTCGGCTATTTTTTCCATTATCATTTTTAAAATCCCCTTATCGATAAAATCATAGCTATTAAAGACAGTATAAAAGAAACGGAAAGCACGTTCGGCACCCTGAATACCCGCATTTTAGGATTAACGATTTCGACTCCGGCAATAAGAATGCACAAAATTATCATTTTTAAAACGTAAATTATTAAAGCCAATGGAATTTGATAAATATTTACCGCCATATAAGGAAACAATATAAGGGACATTACGGTTAAAAAAACGGTAAGTTTCAAATAGCTTCCGTATTCGTAAATTCCCAGATGCTTTCCGCTTGCCTCTAAAATATTTGCTTCATGAAACATTGTAAGCTCGAGATGGGTTTCAGGATTATCTATGGGAATCCTCGCATTTTCGGATATGCTTACGATAAAAAGCGAAATAAAAAGCAGGAAAGGAATTGCGATAGATACCGCGCCCGAATTGATGCCGGACAAAAAAGCGTTTGCGGCTCCTTTCTGGATAAAATAAAAAATATCGGTTATTCTGCCCTGTTTTGTATAAATGGCAAGGGATATAAAAACAAATATTAAAGAAGGCTCCGAAAGAACGGTTAAAAACCATTCCCTGCTCGCTCCGAGTCCCCCGAAAGCGCTGCCCTGGTCCATGGCGTAAAGAGTCATAAAAAAGGTTGCAAGGGCAAGGGAATAAGCGATTAATATTACGTCGGAAGATACGCCGAGTAAAGAATATCTGTAAAATGCCGGCAGCATTAATAATATAACAAGATAGGAAACTAGAACGATATGCGGGGCTATACTTGATATAAAGGTTGCATCTTTCGATAAAACGAGCTCTTTTTTTAATAATTTATTAAAATTTATATAAAACTGGAATATGCCGATTCCTTTCTGTCCTCTTGCCCGCTGTTTCAATTTATGGATAAAGCCGGCAAAAAAGGGCGCAAGGACGACTATTATGAAAAATTGAGCGGTTCCGAATATCAAATGCTGTAGGTTAAAATTCATAATTTTCTTTTTTTATCTTATTATAAATATATATATAATGAAGCAGGCTATTAACGATAAAAATAAATATCCCAATGAAACGTTTATATTAGCTGAATTAGCCGCTTTGTTAAAAATTTCCGATATTTTTAAATATATTTTTCCTGCAGGAATATAAATATATTTTTCGAAAATATCGTTAACTTCTTCCGTATAAACAGATTTAGACCTGAAATACTTTTTTACGTCCTTTTCAAAGTTAATCTCCGAAACGGAGGAATAAAAAGAAGAAAAAACCTTCATTATGCTTGACGAAAATCCGCCGCCGGAATACTGGGCTTTTGAATTTTTTTCATCAAGCCCGCATGCCCATGTTTCGAATATTCTTTTTTTATCCGAAGAAAATGACTTAAGATAGAAAAATACTATTAATAAAACCGCCGTAAAAGCAACCGCAATTAAAGCCGGCGCATATAAAGAAAACGGGCGGGCGTTTATAACATGGACTGCGGAAAACGGATTCGGACTTACCGTTCCGCCCGTCAGATAAAATATAACGATATTTAAGCTCGATATTATTTGATAAGGATAAACTCCAATATAAATACACAAAAGAACCGGTATCGCAATTCCTATTCTTTCGATAATATGGGATTCTGCGGCATTTTCTGCATTAGCCGTCCTCGGTTTGCCCAAAAAAGTAATTCCGAACAATTTCGTAAAAGCGGCTCCCGCCGCGGCTCCGGCAAGAGACAGAAGGGCTATCGCTATAATCGAAAAATATACCATATACAGGTTTCCCGTAAATACCGAACCTATCAAAGAAATATATAAATACCACTCGCTTAAAAAACCGTTTAAAGGCGGCATAGCGGAAATGGACATTACGCCTATAAGAAACATGACCGACAACTGCCCCATTTTTTTTGAAAGGCCGCCGAGTTTTTCCATATTCCTGGTATGCGTATATTTGTCTATTAACCCCGAACCCATAAACAGCGAGCTTTTGCTTAAGCCGTGATTGACGACATGAAGCAAAACCGCGAGCATTGCAAGATATTCCAGGGATTTGAAATTTTCAATATCTGCCCAGTACGATATGCCTATTCCCATAAAAATTATTCCCATATTTTCTATTGTGGAAAATGCCAGCAGTTTTTTTATATCTTTCTGCGCCATAGCGTACATAATCCCAAGAAGAGCTGATAAGGCTCCTATAATAAGAAGTATAATGCCGAGAAACGAATTCGACCCTGAACTGAATACGAACAAGAATTTTAAAATACCGTATATAGCCATATTTACCATAACGCCGGACATAATAGCGGATATATTGGCTGGCGCCACGGGATGGGCGTAAGGGAGCCATGTATGAAAAGGCATAATGCCGGCTTTAATCGAAAATCCAGTTATTGCCGCCGCCAGCACCATAATCCCTGCTGCGCCTTTATAATAATCGAAAGAAAAAGACGATGTTTTTAAATACAGCATTATAAAACCGGCCGTTATGAGAATAGTTCCTATATGCGTCATTAAAAAATATAAAAACCCCGCGCTTCTCGATTCCTCGCTTCCCTCGTAAATGACCAGAAGAAAAGAAAAAATGGACATTAATTCCCAGAAAATCAAAAAAGTCAGCATATCGTTGCTTATAACGAGAATTATCATGGACAGTATAAATAAAAAAGAATAGATAAACAGGGAAGGTTTATCATCGTATTTTTCCCCGTATTTTATTGAAAAAATAGAAATAAATACGGAAAGGGAAGATATGAATATTACGAAAAATAGGGAAAGGGCGTTAAATTTGAAAGAAAAACCTATAAAAGAGGATTGTACGATAAATTCGCTTTTAAAACAGTAAATGCTTAAAACCGTAAAAAAAGCAGCGGATAAAATAGTCAGACAATTAAAAAAATATCTGAATATTCCTTTATGTTTAAGGTTATCCATTTAATATCAAAACTTACCCCCGTATTAAAAATAATAAAAATAAAAAATGCATGGGCAAATAAAGTCAAAACTTTTTGATTATATCAAATGTTTAAAAAATAGCAAGGGAAATTTTTAGATTTTTTTAACTTCAACCTGCGAGGAAAAAAAGGTGGCGCCGCCGCCAATATCCGATAAATCGTCCGGCGTAAGAGCGTTTACTCCCGAACCGTTTATATAATCGTCTTTCCACCATAAACCTGCGGAAACGACTACTCCGGGCAGAACCGAATCCAAAACCTTTGCTTTTATAGATACGCAACCCTGCCCGTTTTGAATCATAACTAAATCCCCGTCGCTTATTCCCCTGTCTTCGGCATCCTTCCGATTAATTTCCAGGAACGGCTCCCGGGCTTTGGCTTTTAAGGAAGAAACTCCCGCAAAAGACGAATTTAAAAAAAAATGGTTCGGCGGACTGACGAAGACTAAGGGAAAATCCTGTTTCGGCAAGGAAGCGCTGTTTTCATAACCGCCGTTCGATATATAGTCTTTTATAGGATTGTATTCCGGTATTTCTGAAAGTCCGTATGCCGCAACTTTTTGGCTTTTAAACTCGATTTTACCTGAAGGGGTCGGGAGTTTGCCGCGTTCAAAGGGACAATCATCCGTACCCAGCATAATAAACCTTTCGTTTTTCAGCCTTTCTAATGTTATTCCTTTTTCTCTCCAGTAGGGAATATCCAGCGCCTGACGCGCAATATCTTCTTCCGTATCTAAAAAACATGCGTCGTTAAAACCTAAAGAACGGGCGATGAGCTTAAATACGTCTATATTCGGCTTTGCTTCGCCTGCTCTCTGGATTACGGGATCCGCCCATTGAAGCGAGGTATGCCAGTAGCTGACGTAAAGGTCGGCATGCTCAAAACTCGTAGTTGCGGGAAGAATGATGTCCGCCCATTTTGCGGTATCGGTCATCGTCTGTTCGTGAACGACGGTAAAAAGGTCTTCACTTGCAAGCCCTCTAATTACATAGTTCTGGTTGGGGGCTACTACTGCAGGATTGCTGTTATAAACGTATAAGGACATAATGGGAGGGTTGTTAAGTTCGCATAAGGCTTTTCCGAGCCGAACCATATTTACCGTCCTAACCGGTTTTTTAATTAAATCCGGCCTTTTTAAAGCTTCCTCGTTTAACGGAAAATACCCTGAATTAGATTTTAGCGCGCCTCCGCCTTTATCCGACCATGCCCCCGTTAAAGCCGGCAGTAAAGAAATCAACCATGTATTTATGCCGCCGTTTTTATGATGCTGAAGTCCGTTTCCTATTCTTAAGAAAGAGGATTTAGTTTCTGCGTAAAGTCTTGCTAAATACTCTATGCGCTCTTTTGAAAGACCCGTAAGTACTGCGACTCTATCGGGTGGATATTCCATCGCCTTTTTGCGAAATTCGTCTAATCCAAAAGAATATTCTTCTAAAAATGCTTTATCCTCTAAATTATCCCTTAATATAATGTGGGCAATGCCCAGAGCAAGCGCGCCGTCCGAACCGGGCAGGAGCATATAGAAATCGTCAGCCCATTTTGCGGTTTTGTTCCTGTGAACGTCTATAGCTATGATTTTAGCCCCATTTTTGCGGGCGGAGTCGGCAAAAATGGCCTGATGGATATTTGTTTCTAAAGCGTTTATTCCCCAGAATATTATTAATTTAGAATTGGCCGAGTCTAACGGATTTACGCCTTTAGATATGCCGTAAGACAGCTGATAGCCTAAGCTTCCGGCTACTGAACAGATAGTGCGGTCGATAGCCGTAGCGCCGATTTTATTAAAAAGACGCCTGTCCATACTCGATTTGTTAATTATTCCTTCAGTTCCACCGTAAGAATATGGCATAATGCTTTCCGGGCCGTATTTAGAAATAAGCTCTACCCAACGCCCGGCAATTTCATTTATGGCATCGTTCCAGCTTATCCTCTCAAATTCGCCGCCGCCCTTTTTTCCCTTCCTGCGCATCGGATAAAGTATGCGGTTTCCGTAAATCCTTTCCGGATAAGCCCTGACTTTTTCGCAAATAACCCCGCGCGTTACCGGATGATAAACATCTCCGGCTACTTTTACGATTTTACCGTCCTGAATTTCCACTTTTAAAGCGCATGTATCAGGGCAGTCGTGAGGACAGACTGAGTATTTTATTTTCATAATTTATCACGTTTTTAATGAATTCTTGAAAATCCTATGATTACCATTATAATCATAACGACTATATAAATTCTTAAGAACCAGAAAGCTATCTGAACCCACCCTTTAACGCTGGCTCTTTCTACTGGAATTTTGTTATAATCCACCAGCCCTTCTTCTTTGATAAAATCTTCCCAGTCCTCGTCGAGATTTATCTTTTTTGAAATCTTATCTTCTATTTTCATTTTTTCCCTCGCATAATTTAAGAATTACATTATCCGAATATATGCGGAAAAACCACCGTCAATCCGTATATTCCATTCATAATTATCAAAAATCCGACTATTGTAAACGCCGAGATATTCTGCCACGGCTTGTTTATATGGTCTCCCATTATCTCTTTATCGTTCAAAAGCAGAAGTAAAAACATCATCGCCGCGGGCATAAAAATGGTAGCAA
>JAJYYS010000069.1 GCA_021800745.1 bacterium | reverse complement strand
CCGATATTTAAATTTAAAGCCGCTAATATTCCCTGTATTTTTTCTATCAAAGCAGCGGCATATTCGTCTTCGCTTTTACCCGCTCTTTTAATTCCGAAATGATGGGCTATAAGCATAAAATCTCTTTTACATGCTTCAAGATTGTATTTCATTGATTCTACCGTCAAAGCGGCAAGACCGGCTCCGTGGGCTACGTTCGGATAATTCCCCGATACCGGATGTTCCATGGCGTGTATTATACCTACGCCGGAAATATCTATCGCAAGTCCGGCAAGAGCCGATGCCAGCGCCATATTCCCCCTTGCTTCGATATTATCCGGTTCGTCGTAAGCTTTGATTAAATTGTCTTTTAAAAGGTAGAATACCTGCATGCAGTATGCAGAAGAAAAAGCGTTTTTTGCCTTCCCGGTAAAAGCTTCAAAGGCGTGGACGAAAACGTCGAAGCCTGTGGCCGCGGTAACATAAGGGGGCATTGAGAGCATAATTTCAGGGTCGATTATGGCCTCTTTGGGGTACATGCATTCATAGCCGAACCCCGGTTTTTCGCCGGTTTCAGGGTTCGTCATGACTGAGTATCTGTTTACCTCGCTGCCGGTTCCGGAAGTCGAAACTATCGTTATAACTGGAAGCGCTTTTTCTGCAGGCGTTTTAAGATAGCTCCATACCGGTATATTTCCTTTGGCGGCAACCGCAACTGCTTTTGCCGAATCAAGCGGACTTCCGCCCCCCAGCCCTATAATCAGCCCGGCTTTTTTTTCCTTTGCAATGCCTGCCGCCGAGTCTATTTCGTTGATTGTCGGGTTAGGCGTGATTCCGTCGAATATTATCGGGGCAACCCCCGCATCTTTTAATATTTTTACGAGCTTGCCTAAAGTTCCAGATTTCTGCATAGAGTTTTTTCCGGTTACTATTAAAGCGGTATCCGAATATTTTTTGGCTATTTTTCCGGCTTCGCCGATTAAGCCGCCGCCGAAATATATTTTTACGGGATTATAAATGTTAAATGCTTTCATTTCATATTGCCCCTTTTTAAAAATTATGATAATTATTTATTATTTTACCTCAATGATTATATCACATTATAGCACAGCCATTTTTTATTAAAAAATAAATTTATAAAATAGAATTGTTACAAAAATTTAATATAAATGTAATAAAATTGTAACAATAATCTGTTAATATGATTAAAGCGTAAAAAAATAGATAATTTTGGTTGCTAATTTAATTTTAATTTAATTTACGGAGGAGATTTTATGAACAAAAGCAGTATGAAAAAAATGCTCGGAGGATTAACGCTTGCTTCTGCCGTTTTTGCCTTGTCCATTTTTGCCGCAGGCTGCGCCAAGTCTAAAGCGCCGGCGACAAGCTCTAAGGTTCCGGCGGGGACGATTACTATTTCCGGTTCCAGTATGCTTTATCCGCTAAACTCGGTCTGGGCGGTCAAGTATCATAAGCTTAATCCGGGGGTTACGGTTTCCGTTGCGAGTACCGGTTCCGGCTTCGGCATCTCAAACGCCGCAGATGGCAATATTACTATAGGGGCGTCCGATGCATATCTTACAAAAAGTTTTAAAAAGAGGTATCCTAATTTAGTAAACGTACCTGTCGCCCTTGACGATGCCCAGGTTATTTATAACATCCCGGGTATACCTAACAACGTAAATCTCAAAATGACGCCGAAATTGGTTGCGGAAATTTATATGGGCAAGATTACAAACTGGGACAATCCCGTCTTTAAAAAATTAAACCCGCAGTATAAATTTCCAAATCTTCATATTTTTGTGACGCACAGGGCGGATGCGAGCGGGACTACGTTTGATTTTACGAGTCTTTTAACCGATACGTCTAAAGCATGGGCAAGTAAAGTGGGAAGAAGTTTATCCCCGTCTTGGCCGGTGGGAAGCGGTTATCTTGGAAGCGATGCGGTCGTCGCCGCCGTTAAAAGCACGTCCGGAGGCATAGGTTACGTAGGACTCGGCTGGGTTATGGAATATCATCTTGCAAGCGCAGCACTCCTTAATAAAGCGGGTAATTACGTCGTAGGTTCGGTTAAAACTATTGCCGCTGCCGCAAACTCTGCTTTAAAACAGGGGGATTTTCCGGCTGATTTCGATAAGTCTATAGTATGGAACGTTTCGGCTAAGAACGCCTACCCCGATTCAAACTTTGAATTCTGGATGATAAAAAGAACCCAGCCGAATTCGGCAACTACAAAATCTATTAAGGATTTGGTAAACTGGGCATTAGGACCGGGACAGGCGGCTAAATACACCGTAAAAACCGGTTTCGCCCCTCTTCCGAAATCCGTTATGCCGAACGTTAAAAAACTTCTGGCTCAGGTAAAATAGTTCGATGATTTTTTTAGAAAAATTAAAATTAATGTGCTATAATTAGAAAAATTTGCAAATTAACAAATAACCCGGGGGTGGGCAGATTTAAATCTGCCCACCCCCCGATATAAACATAAGCCGGTTCCTTTTTAAACAAATTAAATTAATGTTTACATTAAAATATAAAGACGACCTCTTTAAATTCATTCTTTCCGTTTTCGTTCTGTCTATAGTTCTAATTTTTTTAATTTCCGTCATAATTATATTGTATTATAGCTATCCTTCCGTTATCAGGTACGGCATTTCTTTTTTATGGACAAAAGAATGGAATCCTCCCAAAGAGGTTTTCGGCGCTTTGACTTTTATTGCCGGAACTTTTATCGTTACTTTTCTTGCGTTATTATTCGCGATACCTTTCAGTTTCGGAATAGGGATATTTTTACAGGAATACTGCCCGTTTTTTTTAAGAGGCATTTTTACGGTAATAGTCGAAATGCTGGCAGGGATACCAAGCGTCGTTTTCGGCGTATGGGGCGTATTAACGATCGTTCCTTGGCTGAGAGAATCTGTAGAGCCGTTTTTTGACGCCCATTTTTCAAGCATCCCGTTCCTAAAAGTAGAGGAAAATATCGGATACGGAATTCTTGCCGCAAGCATTATAGTCGCATTTATGATTTTGCCCATTATATCTTCGATTACCAAAGATTCTTTGGCTTCGGTTCCAAAACTCGCCAAAGACGGGGCGCTGGCCATGGGAGCCACAAAATTAGACGTCATAAAAGACGTTTCCCTGCCTTATGCCTTGAACGGTATATATGGAGGGATAATTTTAGGTTTCGGAAGGGCGATAGGAGAGACCATAGCCGTAGTGCTTTTAATAGGCAATCAGGCGGTCGTGCCGAAATCTTTATTCAGCGTAGGCTATACTATATCTTCCTTGCTTGCAAACACGTTTACGTTTGCCGTGATAAGCCCCATATATGCTTCGGCGGAAGTAGAACTTGCGCTCGTGCTTTTATTGACGAGCCTTATAGTTAACATAATAGGAAGAAATATTTTAAACAGGGTTATAGGCGGAAGATTCAGCAGGTCTCAGTTCGGCGGCGGCTGATTTAAAGGAAACAATCAATAATCATAATAAATATAATTTATAATTAAGCT
Source organism: bacterium (assembly GCA_021800745.1). The sequence continues at coordinate 4,720 of JAJYYS010000069.1, read as the reverse complement.
TTATGGAACAACAATCGCATGAGCCGGTATTTCCGGCAAACAGAGGATACCTTAAGAGGAAAAAAATTTACAACAACATTGCCGTATTTTTTGCGGTAACGGCTTTTGTCATAGGCTCTTTCCCTGTTTTCCACATCATTTATAAGGCTGTTTCGATAGGATATAAATATCTTAACTGGCATTTTATTTCGACGCTTCCTACCGGATTTCCCATAGGCGCCGAAGGCGGAATATTAAACGCCGTTATTGGAGACGTTTATCTTATAGTAATCGCATCCATTCTTGCCGTTCCTATCGGAATAGGAACCGGATTATATCTGTCGCTTTTCGGCAAAAAAAGGACAAACGGTTTTCTAAGGCTGTTAAATGAACTTATGATAGGTATTCCGTCGATAGTTTGGGGTATCGTAGGCTTTTATGTTTTTTCTACTAATGCCGGCCCCGGTTTCCATTTCGGGTTTTCGGCTCTTGCCGGCGGTCTTACGCTCGGTTTTATTATGACCCCGATTATTACGCTCCTAACGGAACAGGCGGTTAATCAGATTCCCGCAAGCTATATAGAAGGTGCCCTCGCGCTTGGGGCTACCAAATGGCAGGCTACGCGGGCGGTCATATTAAAAGCCGCGCTCGGAGGCATATTTACCGGAATATTGTTGGGAGTAATGAATATAATCGGACAGACGGCGCCGCTCTTATTTACGAACTATTATAATACCGGCATGCCTACAGGCGTTACCGGTCCCGGCGGGGCGGTGGGAGATTTGGCGATGCTTATATTTATATATATTCATGAACCGTCCAAAATACTGCATTACAAGGCGGAAGCGGCATCCGTGGTTTTATTGCTCTTTATATTTGCATTGGATTTAGGGTTGAGACTAATAAATTATTTAGCCAAAAGATTTATTTTATAGGAGGAATTAAAATTTTATGCCCGAAAATATAAAAAAAGACAATGCCGATAATATAATAGTCGATGTTAAAGACCTGAATTTTTATTACGGGAAATACCATCTTTTAAAATCGGTAAATCTTTATTTCAAAAAAAATTCGGTATGCACGCTTTTAGGTCCTTCGGGGTGCGGAAAATCCACATTTTTAAGGACGCTTAACAGGATGAACGATTACACGGAAGGCGCAAAGCTGACCGGCGAAGTTTTGATTAACGGGAAAAATATATACGATAAGTCGGTAGATGTAGTGGAATTAAGGAGAGATATAGGTATGGTATTTCAAAATCCCAATCCGTTCCCCAAATCTATTTTCGATAATATAGCTTTCGGATTAAAAATACACGGCATAAAAAATAAGGATTTTATAGTGGAACGCGTAGAAAAATGTTTGAAATATTCGGGACTTTACGACGAAGTCAAAGATAAGTTGAATAAGTCCGCGCTTTCTCTTTCCGGCGGACAACAGCAGAGACTCTGCATAGCAAGAGCGATAGCGACCAATCCGTCGATACTCTTAATGGACGAACCGACCGCTTATCTCGACCCTGTTTCGACAAGCATTATACTGGATTTGATAAATTCGTTTAAGAAGTATTATACTATAATAGTCGTAAGCCATAACGTTCAGCAGTCCGGCAGAATTTCCGATTACAGCGGATTTTTTCTGGACGGAGAACTTATAGAATTCGATGAAGCAGGAAATTTCTTTACGAGACCTAAAGACAAAAGAACGGAAAATTTTATAACGAGCAGATATTAAAAATAAAACGGTAAGGGACAGACTAAAGCCTACCCCTTGCCTAAAACATATAAAAGAGAGGGATTTACGGTGAATATATTAGATAGCGAGCTTATGAAATTAAAGAAAAACGTCGTAGAAATGAGCGAGATTGTCAACAGCCAACTCAACAGCGCAACCAGATTTTTATTCGAGAGGGATAAAAATCTTGCCGAAGAGACCGTTAAGAACGACCTTAAAGTTAATTCGCTTGAAGTAAGCATTAATGAAAGTTGTATAAAACTTCTGGCGCTATATCAGCCCGAAGCGGCGGATTTAATGTTTATAACGACCACGATGAAAATAATAACCGACCTTGAAAGAATGGGAGATTTATGCGCTTCCGTGTGTCAGATAGGGCTTAAGCTTACGGACGGAACATCGACCTCGGAAGAGTTTAAGTGCGTATATTCATATCTGGAAGACGTTGCCGCAAGGGACGGCGAAATGCTTAAAATGGCGATGAAAATGTATGCGGACGGCGCAAAAGAAAATATCGGGCTGAAAGATGTCATAATAAAAGACGAAAACGTTATAGATATGCTGTCCCATAAAATTGTCGTAGATATTATAAACGCTTCTATAAAAAACTTAACTACTCTTGAAAACAATATAACTTATATATTTATTGCCCGAAAATACGAAAGGTTTGCCGACCATGCCCAGAAAATTATGGAACTGCTTCTCTATATGGAACTAGGCAAGGATTTAAGAAATCTGCCTGAATATTAATTATTTTAGTCCCATACCGAGGGCATTATAAACGCCTATGACGTCTTCCCGCAAAAGCAGGGTTTGATTTATCAGGTTGTATTCCGCATTAAGCATATCTAATTTGTAAGTCAGATATGTTATCCGGCTTGAAATCCCCGCTTTATATTGAATTTTATAAATATAGAACAGTTTTTTCGAATAGTTAAAATTGTTTTTATAGCTTTTTAAAATTTTATAATCTCTTTTATAAGCGGCAAGAGCGCTGTCGGTTTCGCTGAAAGCGTTTATTATAGCGTTTCTGTAGTTTAGTACTGCCTGCTGATACTGCAGTTTCGATCTTTTGTATATGCTTATGTTTGTTTTATAATTAAATATAGGCGCCAAAATATCCAACCCGAAGTTCCATACGCTGTTTGTGTCGGTAATAAAATTGTTTAAGCCCGGACTTGCGTAACCGTAATTTCCCGTCAGGTTGAATACCGGAAAAAAATTGGCAAGACTTTCTTTTTTAGCGTAAGCATATGAAAGTACGTTATATTCGGCTTCTTTGACATCGGGTCTTTGAGTTAAAATTTCCGAAGGAATATTCGGCGGTATCAGCTTAGAATAATTTATATCGTTATAGCCGTTAATATTTCTTGTTTTTGGATTAGTTTTGAATTTAAATTTTTCGGGGAATTTTCCGAGATAATAAGCTAACGTGTTTTTAGTTATGTCTTGAAGTTTTATTGAATCGTTTAATTCGGTTTTTAAAATTTCCAAATTTGTTTTTGCGGTCTCTACCGGTTCCGCATCTATAAGCCCGTCTTTATATTGAATTACGTTAAGATTTAAAATTTCTTTTTCGGCCGTATATTGTTTTTTGAGATTATCCGCCGACTTTTCTAAGGCTGATATCTGAAAATAAGCTTGGGCGACATTGCTTATAAGAGTCAATTTTACCACGCCGGCATCCTCCTTAGAAACGGCGGCGTTTGCTCTAGCCTGTTTTACGGCGTTATTTACTTGATTCCAGACATCCAATTCGTAGGATGCATTCAGCCCCGCCTGATTCAAATTATAAATTACGGTGGAAGGAGTGCCGGAAGACCCTTTGCCCGAGAATATCGAAGTTTCGTAGCCCGGAAGTTTATTTCTCGTAGCGCTGAAACTGAAATTAACGACGGGAAATAAATTAGATTCATTCTGGGAAACGTAAGTTTCGGCGACCTGAATGTTTTTCACGGCAATGAGATAATTTAAATTGTTTTTAACCGCTTCATCGACTAAAATATCGAGCTGTTTATCCCTAAAGTTTTTCCACCAGTCGTTTTTTACGGGAATATTTCCGGCTTTAACGGCATATTTGAACTTTTTTGGGATTTTTACCGCAATTTTTTTTGGATGACTGAATAAACTACATCCGCTTAAAATATATATAGAGCTTAAACCTATGCAAAGTATTAGAATTATTTTTTTTGTTTTCATAAGTATTAAAATTTTATTGACTGAATTTTAAATTTATTATATTCTAATTATACTGACTATAAAGTCATATTGTCAATTAAAAAATTCATTTAAATAATATTAACTTTAACTTTAAATTTAAAGGCTTGATTATGATTAAACGTTTTATAATAGTTTCAGTTATTCTAATCGTAATTTTCGGCGGAATATTCGGATACAAGGCATACAAAGGCTATGAAAACGGGCAGATGATGAAAATGATGAAATATCCCCCCGCATCGGTATCGGTCGCAGTTTCCAAAATAGGAGACTGGCAGCCCTATATGCATACGATAGGTAACGTAACCGCTATAAATTCGGTTAACGTGACGACCCAGGTTGCCGGACAGGTTAACGGCATATATTTCAAATCAGGCGAGTTTGTTAAAAAAAATCAGATTCTCGTTACGTTGGACGATTCTCTCCAGCTTGCCCAGCTCAAACAGTATGAATCTCAGTTAATCGTTAATAAATTTAATTACCTGCAGTATAAAAAAGCCTATAAGAAAAATGCTGTTTCGAAAGCGTCCTATATTCAAATGCTATCGACCTTAAAACAAAATGAAGCCTTAATAAAACAAACCGAAGTCGTTATAAACGATATGACCGTTAGAGCTCCTTTTTCAGGTATAGTAGGAATAAGAAATTCAAGCTCGGTAAATCTGGGTCAGTATATTCAGCCCGGGACGAGCATTATTCCGCTTTATTCCGTCAACCCCATTTATATAGATTTTACGATGCCGCAAAACGATTTGCACAGTTTAAAAATAAATCAAAAGGTTAAAGTAGA
>JAJYYS010000068.1 GCA_021800745.1 bacterium | reverse complement strand
GCAACTTAAAGGAACTGAAAAAATATATAGACGTCGCATGGAGATGCGTGGGATGCTATAAATGTTCGCAGAGATGCCCGAAACAGGTAAATCCCGCAGAAATGATGGAAGCCCTCGGGCTTGTAATCAAAAAATATTTTCCCGAAGAAGTCCACAGCAAATTAAAAGTTGACGAAGACGTTAAAAAGATATATGACGATATGATTATAGGACACGGAAGGTTAGACCTGGCAAAACTCCATACGTCCGCAATGCAAAAAACTGGAAGAACCAAGGAACTGCTCGGAAAAATTGAAAGAGACGCCATTTTTAAAATGGCTAAAGACGGCAGGGCCTTTTCTATATTAAGGCTGGGAAAGCCTCATAACTGGAGCAGGTCAAAGGAAGCGATAGAAAATTATTTAAAAAATATAAATACAATCGAAAACAGCGAGACGGGGGGTTTAAATGGATAAATTAAGCGAAAATCAGGCGGCATATTATCCTGGATGCGCCCTATTGACTATAGATAGGGCATATAATAACAGTTCTAAATTAGTTTCAAAAAAAATGGGCATAGAACTTGTAGAAATACCGGATTATAACTGCTGCGGAATAGGAGAAATGAAATCCAAAGGGGCGGCGTCGATGTATATGCCATTAAGAAATATGATGCTTGCCAAAAATAGGCTCGGCTCTAAAAACTTAGTTATGGCATGTTCGGTCTGTTATCATGAATTCAGAAGGTCTATTACCAGAGTCAGGGAGAACCAAAATGAACTTTCGGCGGTAAACGCTATATTTAAAGAAGCCGGCGAGTTTGAAGATGAATATGAACCGAACGGCGATGCAAGGCATATACTGGAATTTTTATATAACGAAAAAGGTGCAGACGAGGTAAGAAGAAATACGGTTAATCCGCTAAAAGGGCTGAAAGTCGCCCCTTATTACGGCTGTCTTTATTCCAGGCCGTCTATGTACACATTTACGGATAAAAAGCCGCAAATGGACAACTCCGAAAGACCCCGTTTTATGCACGAATTTTTGGAAGCTGCAGGGGCGGAAACGGTTTTTTACGGAAACGAAGTTCAGTGCTGCGGCGGCAGAAACTTGATTCAAGACGAGGAAACCTCCTTTGCCCTTTGTTCGCAGACTATTTCAAAGGCGAAAAAAGCGGGAGCGGACGTTATTGCGCTGATATGTCCGAAGTGCGCGGGCGCCTTAGACGTCAACCAGCCTAAAATAGTCCAGAAGTTCGGAAAAGATTGTGAACTTCCTATAGTTTACCTGACGCAGTTAATGGCTTTAGCCTTCGGCTTTTCAAAAAAAGAAGCGGAATTCGGCGATATGATTTCCGACCCGCTCAAGGTGTTAAAAGAAAAAGGTTTTTAAAATTCCTTCGAAGAGAATTTTTTAAACATAAATTTATCTTTATATAAAAAATCCTTTAAAATATAAATTTTAATAGTCCTTATAGTTTGGCCGTATTTGCTTTTTATGCTTATTTTTTTTACGAAGGAACAGCTTGAAAAGTTGCGGCACAAACTTTTTTCCAGTTTGCCGCCGTATTTCGTATTTATTACGTAAAGAAAGTTGCGCCCCTTTTTATTTTTAAAGTCGTTCCATAAAGAATATTCGTTATCCCTTATGAAATAATTAAACGAGTAAGTCTGCGGTTTTCCTTTAACGTAATATGCAAGTTCGCTCGCCGTCTGAAATCTTCTCGAAGCTATAAGCAGCCGGTCTTTTTCATGCTCCTTAAGTATTTTGCTTACTTCCGCGCCCATTTCTTTCCAACCCAGCATATCCCTCAACGGGCTTTTGCTGATTTTAATGTTTATAAAAGGCCTGAAAACCGGATAATACGGCGCAATAAAAATAATAAGAGAGAATACAAGCCCAGTAAAAAAAGACAAACCGTAAAAATAAATCATAAATTTTTTTATTCCGCCCGATGTCAAGGCGGCATATAATCTCAAGGACAAAAGGAAAGCAAGCAGAAAAGCCGGAAAATATAAAAATACCGGCCAGTTAGGCTGAACAGTCGTTTTTGTGCATTGATATACGAAATATAAAAATGGAACCAAAGAAGCCGTCGAAAGAACCGTATATATATCGTTCTTTTCTTTTAAACCCAGATACAGGCCGGCAAATGCGGCGGACATAATAATTATGAATAAAAAAGGCGAAATTATGCCGGCTTGGGATATTATGAATAAAAAAAAGTTGGATAAAAAAATGCCGAAGTTTTCGTACCCGCCGGATAACGTTAAAAGATGTCTGAAGGACACGAAATCGTTAGAATAATTCCATACTATTACGGGCGCAAACATAACAGCGGATATTAAAAAAGCCAGATAGGGTTCTTTTCTTAAAAAATATTTTCGGTGTTTTTTGCTCAACAGAAGGAAAATAAAGACTATTAAGTATATAAAGACCGCCGTATATTTGCTCAACAATGCAAATCCTGTAGAAATACCTATTAAATACCAGTAATAATTTTTTTCCGTAATCACAAGATATACGAGGAGCAGAACGGTCAATGAAAAAAACAGCATCTGCAGGTTTCCGTAAACTATCAGTACGGAGCCTACGTTAAATATAGGTATGGCGTTTAACAGCACCCCCCATATTAACGAATACAGAGACTTTCCAGTGATTTTTTTTAACGCGGCAAATACAAAAAACGACAGCGACAGCGATATTACCGGAGCGGCGAGTCTTACGAAAAACTGCGAGTTTAATTTTCCTAAAAGCGTCGTAAGGGCTATAGTATAGGCAATCATAGGCGACATATCGTAATAAGAAAAGGAGAGATGCCTCGACCATTGCCAGTAATATGTTTCTTCGGGAATCAGGTCTATTTTAGTTATGAGTATAAGCCTGACGACAAAAAGAATGAGCAGGACAAAGAAAAAAAAGTATGCGGCTATTTTGTTTTTGTTCATAATTTATAATTTTTTTTAGAAACATTATACGATTTTTGAATTTAAAATCAAACCAAAAAGATTATAATTTTTATAAAAAATAATAAAAAACTTGACTTTCAATTTAATTGAGGTTATCTTAATAATATTATTAAAGCAGGCTCTTAAAAAGCCGATATATACTATATACGTATAATTCTCTACGGGGCTAATATGGCTTTAAAATTAGGCATTGGTTCGAAAACCGGCGTCGGAGTCGATATAGGCTCTAACTCGCTTAAAGTTCTCGAATTGTCCAAGTCTGGACGCAAATATTATATCGATGCTCTTGACGTAATAGACCTGCCTGCCGGCGCCGTCGGCGGCGGCACTGTAAACGACCCCGCTTCGGCCGCCTCCTATCTTAAAAGCTCTTTTTCCAAACTTGGCATAGGCGAAAAAAAAGTCGCCATAGGAATACCTTGTAAACATGTTATAATAAAAACCATAGAAATGCCTAAAATGAAGCCTAACGAGCTTGATTCTTCGATATATTACGAGGCGCAAAGATATATTACTTACGATATTAACGAGGTATTTCTGGATTACATCGTTTTGGGCGATTCTCCTAACGATGCCGGCAGCAATCTGATTATGATAGTTGCGGGAAAAAAAGATATTATCGAGAATCAGATGGATTTTATTCATCAATGCGGATTGAATCCCGCAATAGTGGACGTCGATTGCATAGCGCTGGAAAATATGTTTAATTTTAATTATCCGGAAGAATTCGACGAATTGACGGCAATAGTAAAAATAGGGGCGTCGGAAACGAACGTCCATGTGCTTCAGAAGGGTATAAATTTATTCAGAAGAGATATACCTATAGGCGGGATGAATATTACGGAAGAAATAGCAAAAAAATTTCAGATTGACCTTAACGAAGCTGAAAATATAAAAATCGGCAATTTTGGCGGCAGGGGCGAAGATTTTAAATCCGATTACTCTATATACCTCGATATGATACTGTCGAGGATAACGTCGGAAATTCAAAGAACGATAGATTATTTTGCCGCAAACAACGACAAGCAGTATCCCAAAAAAGTTTATCTGACCGGGGGTTCAAGCAAATTACAGGGTATTTTGGAGGATATAGAATCAAAAACAAATATTCCGGCGGTTAATATAAATCCTTTTAGAAATTTGCTGTTCAAACAAGATATAGCGGACGATAAGAGCCATTTTTTTGCCGTAGCGGTCGGATTGGCATTAAGGGGAGTAGATTAAATTGATTAAGATTAATTTAAATAAAAAACCCAAAAAGATAAAAATAAGAATAGAAACCGGCAGTCTGCGGAATATGCTGATTTTTTTGATAGTTCCGGCAGTTCTTGCCGCCATAGCGGTCTTCTTTCTTCAGTATTCCATTGATAATAAAATCGGCGGCTTAAACCAAAGCATAAAGACCTATAACGAAAAAACCGCAATGCTAATGCCTAAGGTAAGAGAAGCAAACTCTTTGAAAGCAAAAGAATCGCAAATTCTCGAGAAGATTAATGCCATAAAAACTCTAAAAAAAGAGCAGATGGGTCCCATAGGATATATTTACTATATTACGGCGGCAATTCCGAGATTTGCATGGATTGATTCTTTAAAATCTAATAAAGGCTTGCTTTCCGTTACGGGAATAGCTTTGGACGGACAGGTGGAATCGATATTTATGAACAATTTGAGCCAAACCGGCTTTTTCGGAGATGTTAGCCTGCTCCAGACTTCGGAAGTCAAAAAACAGGGTTTAAGGCTTCAAAGTTTTGCTTTAACTATGAATGTAAAAGGGAAAAGATAGGGCGGCGCAATAGAATGGATATTAAATCGATTAGATCTAAAATAAATTTCGGCAATCCGGCGGTTCTCGGAACGTTTATAAGCATTATTTTATTTATAGCGATAATGGGGATATACTATTATTTCGTCTATTCGGGACTGCGGGCTAAAGCCTTGCAAAAACAGACGGAACTAAGCGGGATAACCGCAAAATATAATTCATACTTAGCGACGGTCAGAAGCTATCCCGCGTTATTAAAGCAGTATAATAAACTTAATAAAGAATTTGCGGGGCTTCTTTCGGAACTTCCGTCGAAGAAGAACATACCCCAGCTTTTGATGAAAATTTCAAACTATGAAAAAGCCCTTAATCTTAATCTGAAAATGTTTAAGCCTGAAAAGGGCGCCGCCAAAGGTTTTTACGAAACGGTCCCGTTTTCTATGAATATAAGCGGAGATTTTTATAACGTCTATAAGTTTTTTTATAAGCTTGCGGTTATGAAAAGAATAGTTGACGTGCATAACGTTGCTATTACAAGGGCTTCCAAGGGACATAAGGTTTCGGTTTCTTTTAACGGAACGGCTTATTCTTTCATAGGAGCTCCTCCTGCTAAGCCTCCGGTTAAAACCGCCGTGAAGGCGGCTGCGGTTAAAAAACCGTGAGAAACGACGTGAAACTTTGATTTGCGGGAATAAGAATAAGAGGTATGAAATGGTTATAAAAATAACAATTGGAAAATCGGTATTAGCGGCCTTAATAGTTTTTACAGTTTTTTTAGTTTTTAAAAGTCCGTTATGTTTTGCCGGAACTAGTAAAAACGGCAGTAACAACAGCGCGGCTAATGCTGCCGGCAAAACCGGCGCCGCATATCCTTATTATTTAAAGAGAGACCCGTTCCAGACGTTTTTATATACCCAAAAACACGTTACGTCGTTCAAGGCCGGCGAACTGCCCCTTCTGCAATACGGCATTTCGTCGCTAAGGGTAGTTGGCATTATGAACAGGAGGGGAAAATATTTTGCGATGCTGCAAACTCCGGATAACAGGTCGTATATAATCACCGTAGGTTCGTTAGTCGGCGTAAACAGGGCGAGGGTGGTTTCAATAAACGGAAGCGAGGTAAATTTGGTCGAAAGGACATATAATATTCTCGGACAAATGCGCTCGATAAACGTCGTTATGGGATTAAAATAAATAATTGCAGGATAAGAACAAGATGTTGTATTATAATAATTAAAACGAGGAAAATAATATGAAAAAGCGAACATTCTTTTTAACGGTTTTGTTTGCATTCGGGGTATTTATATATGTTATATACGGTGCGGCACTTGTATATGCCGGACAGGGCGGAGTGAGCGGAACGGCGGTTGCCGCGCCGGCTGGCAGTTCTCCACAAACCGTTAAAAAATTCTTCTTAGACCCTAAGGATATGAGGGTCAGCTTCGATTTTCAGAATGCAAGCGTAGTCGATGTTATAAGAATGATTGCAAAAGTTTCCGATATGAATGTCTTGATAGGTTCCGACGTAAAGGGAACCGTTACGATGAAAATGAAAAGAGTTCCCCTTAAAAATATTTTATCTCTTATACTCGAAGCATACAGTCTCGGAATGGTTAAAAAAGACGGGATATATTACATAAACTCTACCGGAACGATTGCGTCCGTGGTTTCCGCCGAGAAAAAAGCAAGAGCGATTTCGGAGCATAAAGTAACGAGGCTCGTTCCGGTTAACTATGTTTCGGCAAGCGGTCTTATGGCAAAAGTGAAATCGGTCTTAAGTTCTCAGGGCAGGGTTATTTACGATAAATCCCTCCACTCTTTGCTTATTACGGATATTCCTAATCATGTCGCAAAAGCGGTAAAACTAGTGAAAATGCTTGATAAAAGAACGCCTGAAGTCGAGATTGTCGCAAAAATGGTCGAGGTCAGCAAAAACTATTCCAACCAGCTTGGCATAAACTGGAACGGCAGCTATCTAGGCTCGGCCCCGACTTCTTCAAACGCCGCTGTATCGCCTAATTATTTCAGCGGAGAAACTACCGGAGCTCCTTCGGGTCCGGGACTTAGTCCGACGCTTACGACTCAGCCGTCGCCAGGAACTTTTACGGTAGGAATATTAAACTCTTATGCCAGTATAAACGCTACGCTTCAGGCGCTGGAAAGTTTGTCTAAAGCAAAATCCATTGCTTCGCCTAAAGTAGTCGTTCTTAATAACCAGACCGCAACTATAGAAAAAGGTCAGACGCTTTACCTGCCCGGCGTAGCCGGAGTCGGAGCTACAGCCGCTCCGCAGGCTATTACCGCGCAGATTTCGCTTCAGATCACTCCTCATATCATGGCAAACGGAAACGTAAAACTCGTTATAAACTCGTCCAATAATACGGTTGCTCCACCCGTTTCCGGCGCCCAGGCTACGCTTGACACGGAAAGCGCCAATTCCACCGTTATAATTAAAAACGGACAGACGGTAGTTATAGGCGGAGTTTATCAGATGAGCAAAACCGTTACTAATAACGGAATTCCGGGACTTATGAGCATTCCTCTTCTTGGCTGGCTTTTTAAATCGCAAAATATAAGTTACTCCAAGGACGAGCTTATGATATTTATTACGCCTAGAATAATAAACAGCTAAATATTGAGAGATAAATATTTATTAGAAAAAAGGAATGTATAAAAAAAGGTGTCAGAATTGAATTCTGACACCTTTTTCCGTTATTTTAGCCTTTTTTTTATTATGTTTTTTTGATAAAATTAACCAATGTTGAAAGACGTTCAAAATTCAAAGGATAAAAGAGGCATAGCAATAGATAAAGTCGGCATAAAAAACCTGCATTATCCTATATCGGTTCTAGATAAAGCAAAATCATTCCAGCATACCGTGGCAGACATAAATATGTACGTGGACCTTCCGCATTATTTCAAAGGAACGCATATGAGCCGCTTCTTAGAGGTTTTAAACGAACACAGGGGCGAAATAAGCATAATTAATTTTCCAGATATTTTAAGAAAAATAAAAAAAGTTTTAAATGCCGGTTCCGCATCTGTCGAAATTGAATTTCCGTATTTTATAGAAAAAACCGCTCCCGTCAGCGGGAAAAAAAGCCTGATGGAGTATATCTGCTATTATAACGGAACGATTAAGAGTAAAAATCATCGTCATTCCTCTGAAAGCAGGAATCTAGATTATGCAAACACCCGCTCCGATGACGAAAGCGTAATAATAATCGGCGTCAAAGTGCCGATAAACACTCTCTGTCCGTGTTCTAAAGAAATATCTAAATACGGCGCGCATAACCAGAGAGGCATTGTTTCGGTTTCGCTAGAGTTCGATAAACTGATATGGTTCGAGGATATAATAGCCGATGTGGAATCGTGCGCAAGTTCCCCCATTTATTCGCTGTTAAAGAGGGAAGACGAGAGGTTTTTGACCGAGCATGCTTATGAAAATCCTATGTTTGTCGAGGATGTGGCAAGATGCGTGGCGGGAATACTCAAAAAGAATAAAAATATTAAATGGTTCAGGGTGGAAGCGGAAAACTTCGAGAGCATACATAATCAT
>JAJYYS010000067.1 GCA_021800745.1 bacterium | reverse complement strand
TCCGCATTTAAAACTAAATACAGCATTATTCCGGATTATCTTAAATCTCCCGGAAATACAGATTCATTAAATAATACCGCTATATCCGCCCATATAATGGGATACGTAGTTTTGGAAAACGTTCATCAGGGTCAGGCGGTTTCCAAAGGACAGCTTTTATTAAAATTAAGCGCCCCTGAAATAGGTTCTAAATATTATGCCGCGAAGGCCGGGTTTATTAACGCAAAAAAAACATACGACAGAATTAAAAAATTATATAAGGAAAATTCTGTTTCTAGGCAGACGTACGACAATACGCTTATGCAGTATAACGTGGCTAAAGCCGGTTTGAACGAAGCTCGAAACTACTTGGATTACAAAGATATTTATTCCCCTATTAACGGAGTTATAACTAAAAAAAGCGTTTCTATGGGCGACCTTGTCGCGCCCGGACAGATGCTGTTGGTAATTCAAAGCCTTAAAAATCTGGAATTTAAGACATCCGTCAACGTTAAATATTTTAATAAAATAAAAAGCGCCGAGAACGTTAAAGTAAATTTTTCTTCTATAAATAAATCGGTTAACGGAAAGGTGATATCTATCGTAAGGTCTGCCGATCCTTATTCTCATTCGGTCTTAGTAAGAATTGCGGTAAAAAATGCCGAAAAATCAGGGTTAATGCCGGGAATGTACGGAACGGCAAGATTTAAAATAGGAAAAAGGAAAGCTATAGTCGTTCCAAAGTCTGCTATCGTAAGACGTCTTGGTATAACCGGAGTTTACACCGCTAACGGCGCCGGCGAAGTCGTGTTCCAACCGGTAAAAAAAGGCGGTGTTTATAAAAAGAATTTAATAATAATTTTAAACGGCTTAAACCCCGGAATGACCGTAATAACAAGCGATTTAGACAAAATAAGCGCAGGAAGCTTTGTAAGTCCGAAGTTCTGATGACAATAATATAATAAGGAGCTTTTTAGATAAATGAATAAAAATTTCAGCGCTAAAATCACCGAATATTTTATAGAAAACAAAATAACGCTTTTATTGATTCTGTTCAGTATAGGTTTCGGAATAGTAGCGGTTCTTCTTACCCCGAGGCAGTATAATCCTCAGATTATAGTCCCTGCGGCAAACGTAATAGTCAGATTCCCGGGGGCGAGCGGCGAGCAGGTTAAAAACTTGGTTACAAAACCGTTAGAAAGAAAAATGTGGCAGATTCCCGGGGTAAAGCATGTTTACTCCATATCCATGAACTCCGAATCTATAGTTACCGTCCAGTTTCATGTCAACGCAAGCCGCGATAAGAGCCTCGTAGATATATATAATAAAGTATTTTCCAACCTCGACGAAATTCCTAAAGGTGCAATGAGGCCGCTTATTAAACCGATAGACGTAAACCATGTTCCCATTCTTAATATTACGTTATGGAGCAAAAAGTATGACGCGGGGTATCTTACGACGATTGCCGGCAGAATATTAGATAAGCTTGATTCGGTTAAGGGAACCGGCGTTACTTCTTTAAACGGCGCAAGATATAAACAGCTCAACGTTTATCTTAATCCTGTAAAAATGGCGGGATACAATGTTTCTCCGTTAATGATAGCGCAGGAACTTAAGGGAACTAATATAAACATTCCGGCAGGATTTCTTCAGAACAACAACAAAAAAACATTTTTAACGGCAGGCGGATATTTTCACCGCGTAAGTTCGGTAAAAAACTTCATTATTTCCGTTTATAACGGGAAACCGGTTTATCTTAAAGACGTCGCCTCAATTAAATATTCCTATAAGCATTTGAATTTTTTATCGGAAATAGGATTCGGGAATAATTATATTACCTCGGCATCCAAAGGCATTTATCCGGCGGTAACTATAGCCATAGCAAAAAGAAGAGGCAAGAACGCCGTTACGGTTGTCGATAACATTCTTGCGAAATTTCATAAAATAGTTAAAACGAGCCTGCCGCCAGGGGTCCATTATACTGTTACGAGAAACGACGGGGAAAAGGCAAACAATGCCGTAAATAAATTATTGTTTCATTTAATAATCAGCATAGCCGTCGTTATCGGTCTTCTTTTAATAATACTTGGATGGAGAGAAGCTTTTATCGTTGCGTTTACGATTCCTTTAATGCTGTTTCTTACTCTGGGCATAGCCTATATTTTTCATCAAACTTTAAATAGAATTACCTTGTTTGCGCTGATTCTTTCGCTTGGGCTTTTAGTAGATAACGCTATAGTAGTTATCGACAACATAGAAAGAGTTTTTTCAAAAGAAAGGAATATACTTCCTACTTATGCGGTGGACGCCGTAAACGAAATAGGCAACCCTAATTTTTTTGCTACGCTTGCAGTTATATCTTCGTTTATTCCTATGCTGTTCGTAACGGGGATGATGGGCCCGTATATGAGGCCTATCCCCTTTAACGTCCCTATCGCCATGCTCGTTTCATTATTCGTCGCCCTTACCGTAGTTCCATGGTTTTACCTTAAACTTATGGCAAACGAAAGAGGTATGGCGCTTCTTCGCAAAAAAGAGTTAAAAGAGCATAGCAAAGACGGCAAAACAGGTCTGTATGCCAAAATATTAATGCCTTTGCTTTTGAATAAAAAGAAAAGATATATATTTATATCGGTCATCGTAATTTTATTTATTTTAGCTATGTCGCTTCCCGTTTTAAAAATAGTAAAATTTAAAATGCTTCCCGTTGCGAATACCAATACATTTTTGATTACTATAAACAAACGCCCGGGTTCTACTTTTCAAGACACCAATATCGCTACTATGCAGATAGTAAATTATTTAAAGCGCATAAAACAGGTAAAAAACTACGTGGTTACGGTAGGAACGCCGTCGGTTATCGATTTTTCGGGACTTTTGAGGGGGGCTAATTTTAGAAACGCCAGCTGGTATTCGGAAATAAGGGTTAATCTAATAGATAAAGACAAGAGAAACGCATCTTCCCATCAGCTTGCTTTAAGCGTCCTTCCCGAGGTGCATAAAATCGGAAAAGAATATAACGCTACGGTAAAAGTCATGGAAAGTCCGCCCGGACCGCCTGTAAAATCGACTATAGTAGCGGAAATTTACGGCAAAAATTATAATGAGCAGGAAAAGCTTTCTAAAATCGTGGAAGCAAGGATGAAAAAGACGAGGGGGGTTACCGACGTAAATTCATCATACAAACGGCGGATAAGAAAGGTAACGGTTGCGGTTAGAAGAAGAAAGGCGTCTATGTTGGGAATAAGCACCGAAATGATTGCGCAGTCCCTTTATCTTTTAAACAACGGAATGAGCGTGGGAACTATTCATAAAAAAGGCCATCTGCATCAGGAAGATATATTTTTGCGGATGCCCGGTTCTTTCAGGACGGGGGTAAATGCTTTATCCGGCATTTGGATATATGCGCCTTCCGCAGGCAGGTTAGTGCCGTTAAATTCGGTAATAAAAATAAAGCGCGGCTATTTGCATAATATGATTTACGAAAGAGATTTAAAGCCTTTAGTGTATGTTTACGGCAAAGTTGTAAAAAGAAGCCCTATGTATGCAAATTTAGACCTTTTTCTGCATTTCTTAAAGCATCCTCTTCCTGCCGGCTATCATATAAGGTGGGGCGGTGAATGGCATCTTACCCTGAAGGTATTTGCGCAGCTCGGCGCGGCAATGGGAATAGCAATACTTCTTATCTATATACTTTTGGTTGGATATACAGGTTCCTTCATTGTTCCGTTAATACTTATGGGAGCGATTCCGCTTGAAATGATAGGTATAATGCCGGGATTCGCTTTAATAAGAGTTTATTTTACGGCTACTTCCATGATAGGGGCGATAGCCCTTTCCGGCATCGTTATAAGGAACTCCCTGCTTTTACTGGAATTTATCAACGACAGAAAAAAAGAAGGCAATAATATTACAGATTCTTTAATCGAAGCGGGGGCTATGAGAGCAAGACCCATTATAATAACCGCGCTTGCCGTTATATTCGGTTCGGCTATACTCGTAACCGACCCGGTATGGAACGGTCTGGCATGGGCGCTCATTTTTGGGATGTTAGCTTCTACTACGTTAACGCTTGTCGTAATTCCGGTGCTTTATTATATGATAGAAGGAAGAAGATGGCATAAAGAAGACGTTCACGATAATTTATAAATATTAAATAATTAAAAGAGGTCGATTATGCCGATAAGATTTGAACGTAGAAGCGGTTATGCCGCCGAAATAGATATCGATTTAGGCGGAAAAAATACCTTCGATATAACCGAAATGAATGAACTAATAAAAATTTTCGAAGGAAACATCGAAAAAGAAATAGACCTAAAGGCTATTTTAATAAAGAGTTCCAACCCTGATTATTTTGCTACCGGACCGGAAATTAAGGAAATTGCGAAACTCGACAGGGACGGAGCAAGATATTACGTTACCGTGCTAAACGTTATGTGCAGGCATATTGCCGAGTCGCCGGTTCCGGTCATATGCGCCGTTAAAGGCGCCGTGAGCGGGATAGGTCTGGATATAGCATCTTCATGCGATTTCAGGCTTGCGGAAAAAAAATCCACTTTTGCCGACCTGTCGTCAAAATACGGCATACTGTCGCCTTCTTATTTGGCATTGAAACTGGCTTTTTTAATAGGAACCCAGAAAGCCAAGGAGATTATATTGAGTTCAAAAAATTATTCTGCCGAAGAATTATATAGGTTTAATTATTTATCGGAAGTATTTGATGCGGATGTTTTTGACGGCGGGGTAGCCGGATTTTTAAAAGATTTTACCGACCTTTCAATCGATTCGCTAAGACTTAAAAAAAGAATTTTTATCGATTTATGGAAAAATTATTTAAAAAATAATCAATTTTCTGCCGAAGAAATTTTTTCCGAACTTTTAAAAGAAGGAAAAGACTGGAAAAAGTCCGTATCCGACTTAAACAATCATTCCCTATAAAACCATAAAGCAGTTTTAAAATATTTTCTACCCAAATCCTGATTTAGAAACTATTTAAAGAAATTCCAAGAATCAGTCATTGCGAGCGTAGCGAAGCAATCTCGCTTTAGATTGCTTCGCTACGCTCGCAATGACGAAATAGTGCGCTCGCAATGACATTATTAAGTAATTCAGGTAATCCATATATAAAAATTTCTAAATCTGGATTAGGGTTTTATTTTTCCCCTTGACAACTATTTTAGAATATTCTATATTTAGAATATACACATAATCGCGGTGTGCTACATCGCAAAGAATTAAAAAAAAATGGGAAAAATGGGAAAAGAGTTTTGCGCGGACGACAAAAACCTCAACAGAAAATGCAAGGACTTGGCAAGCATTTTTAAACTTCTGTCAAATCCAATCAGATTAGGAATTTTATGTATCGTATGCGACGAAGAAGTCAGCGTCAACGATATATCCTCAGCCTTAGGTAAAACCCAATCCAACATATCCCAGCATTTAGCCGTCTTAAGGAACACTCAGATGGTAGATTACAAGAGAGTCGATAATAAGCTCTTGTATTATCTGAAAAATTCCAAAATAAGACAGCTCGTCAAAGACATTAAAGATATCAAAGATGCGGGGGATTACACCGATTTAAGATTTTCCGGCGATACCGCCTTAAAATCGAACAACAATCCCGATATCCGTTAATCATTATCCGTTTTTAAATTATTAAAAATTGCCGTCGGTTTTAACAATCCGGCGCGTTCTGCAAATTTGTCGAATTTTTCAGAAATTTTTCGGCATCTTTATGATAAATTTGCATAAATTTCATAATATAAATATGAGGGGGTATTTTAAAATGAGCGAAGAAAACAAGAATCCTGTTACCGAAAAAATTGAAAGCACTAAAGGCGGACACTTTTATAAGGAAATTATGAAAGATTTCCGTATCAAAGAATCCCTGCACGGCTGTTTAAACTGCGGAACGTGCGTGGCAAACTGTCCTGCCGCCGCATTTTACGATTACTCTCCCCGCGAAGTCTGCCAGATGATAATAGAAGGGGATGAGGAGACTATCGAAGAGTATATGAAGGGCAAGATATGGAACTGCGCCCAGTGTTACAGCTGTAAATACAGATGTCCTAAAGAGAATTCAGCCGCGGATATAGTTATGGCTATGAGAGAGATTGCGGTCAGGGAAGGTCTAGCCGCTGAAGCGCTTGCAGGTTATACAAGAATCGCGAAATTGGTTTTAACCAGAGGAAACCAGCTTGCGCCCGATATGCTTTCTCCTGACGCTTTTCCGGACTGGGGTCCGAGGATGATAGAACTTTCGTCTAAAAAAATGGAAATGAGGGAAGAGCTTTTTGAAGGTTTTCCCGGTATGAACGTTGTAGATAGAGCTTGGGCTGCGGAAGACTATACTATCTACGAAATGCAAAAGATATGGGAAGAAAGCGGCGCTTTAGAAAAGGTAGGCACGGTGTTTCCGTTCTTAGTCGATATAGTTCAGGACGATATGGAAGAGAAGGCGGAAGAAATGGAAGCAAAAATTCAGGAAAAAAAAGAAAAATTAGAAGCGTCTAAAAAATAAAATAAACTATATTTAACAAGATTAAAGTTTTATAAAAAATTATAAATTTTGGAGGGCATTATGTCTTACGAGATAAACGACGTTAAAACCGGCATAAATCATGCTAAAGGTATGAATTATCATGTGCATGACATCAGGGCGGAAATGAAAAAATTAGAGGAAGAAGGCGAGATTAAGATAGGTCATATTATAGGACAGTATAAAGAAGAAGAGGTTATGTACGGGATAAAAAAGAAAGTGCCCTTAGATATGCATTATCAGCATAAAAGCTGCGGTCAGTGCGCGAACCTTCCCGGCGTTCCGAGGTCAAATTTTTATTATAGGGATAAACTCGGAATAAAATATTACAACGATATGCAGCAGACTTCATGCACCGCTTGGAATTACCATGCTTCCGGTCTCGGAAATCTCGTTCAGCTCGCTTCCGTCGCCGCGAGAAACTGGCACAGGGCATATGAAGAAGGTTATAATTTTACCATACACTGCGTTACCAGCTTCGGGAACTATCTCGAAATGAGGCATCTATTGGTTTCAAATAAAGAACTCAGGGATTCGGTAAAAAAAGTCCTCGCAAAACTAGGAAGAGAACTCGTAATTCCGGAAGAGATAGTCCACGACAGCGAGATAGCTTATGCTTTAAGAGATAAAATACTGGCGGCGGCAGACCCGGAAAGAATAGAAGGAATTAAAGGATTAAGGGCGGTAGAACATTACGGCTGTCATTTCTTTAAACAGGTATCCGACGACATAATCGGCGGAAAAAGGCCTATCGTTGTAGGCGGATTGGCATCCCATCTTGGCGTTCAGATGGAGGAATATTCCAAATGGTTTATGTGCTGCGGATTCGGATTCAGGCACATATTAGTAAATAGAGAATTTACGAGGTCTGCCCAGAATATTAAATTGAAGGCTATTAAACAGGAAGTAGATCCGGATATGATATTAGTTAACTGCACGGGGTGCGGGACGACGTTCGACAAAACCCAGTGGATACAGAAAGCGGTCGGAGAGGATTACCGCTATCCCGTGGTGTTTTATTCCCAATTAGCCGCTCTTGCTTTAGGCGCGCATCCGTTTAAGGAAGCGGGATTAAACTTTCATGTCACGCCGGTTGAACCGCTTTTAGACAAAATGGGGATAGCTTATAATTAAATACAAAATATAAATATTAAATTATTGAATAAGGGCAGGCTTAAGTCTGTACCCAAAACAACAAAAAGGAGGTATTAAGGTGAAAACAGTTTTAGTTATCGGAGGAGGAGTTACCGGACTTAAGGCCGCATCCGAGCTTGCGGATATGGGCTATAATGTTTCCTTGGTGGAAAAAGAAGATTATTTAGGAGGACAGGTAACAAAGCACAAGTATTATAAGCTTGCGCCGGATTTAAGGCTTGCCGGCGACGTAATATATCCGGTTATTAAAGCCGTAGAGAGCAATTCAAATATTAAAGTGCTCAAGCATTCTCAGATTACCGCGGTTTCAGGCGCCGCTCCGGAATTTAAAGCAAAAATTAAAAATTCTAAAGGCGAAAGCGAAGAAACTTTTGGGGCAATAGTAGTAGCAACCGGGTTTGACCATTTCGACCCTACGGTTAAACAGGAATACGGCTACGGAAGATTTAAAGACGTGGTCACCAATGCCGAAGTCGAAGAGATGCTTAATCCTAACGGACCAACGAAGGGCGAATTAAAAAGGCCTTCCGATGGAAAAACTCCCAAGAAAATAGCAATATTTCAGTGCGTAGGTTCAAGAGACAGGCAGGTCGGAAATCCTTACTGCTGCAGGGTAGGATGCGTCGTTTCTACGAAGCAGGCCATCGAGATAAAAGAAAAATATCCGGATTCCGAGGTTTACGTATATTATATGGATATGAGAATGTTCGGAAGAGGATGGGAAGAGCTTTACGGCAAAGCAATGGAAGATTATGAAATCATATTCACGAGAGGAAGGGGGGCAGAGGTAACGCTTAAAAATCAACAGCTTTCTTTAAGGGCGGAAGAGACTATTATGGACAGACCGATACAGCATTC
>JAJYYS010000066.1 GCA_021800745.1 bacterium | reverse complement strand
GATTTGCCGGGGGCTTCGGCTTATTTCGTTTACGGCGGCGTGGTGTATTCCGATTACGCAAAAACCGCTCTTCTTGGAGTAGATAAAGCGGTTATAGAAAAAGAGGGCGCGGTATCGGATAAATGCGCTATAGAAATGGCGGAAAAAGCGAGAGAAAATGCAAAGGCCGACATAGGCATTGCGGTAACCGGCTTTGCCGGACCCAAAACGGAATACGATAATTATCCCGTAGGGACGGTTTTCATAGCCCTTTCCAGTTCCAAAGTAAAAGAAGTAAGAAAATATTCGTTTTCCGGTTCCCGCTTAGACGTTAAAGCATATACGGCAAAAATGGCGCTGTTCTGGATATACCGCCTTGTAAGCGGGACGCCGCAGTCTTTAATAAAAACGTAACAATAATTTAACTTGATAATATTTCTTTTTTGAGATATAACTTTTAAATAAAAAAAATAAAATAATAAAAGGAAGGAATAATTATGGCCTTAAAATCCGGCGGCAATAAGGGAGACTCTAGTCCGTCCCCGTCAGAAAATAAAGTTAAGGAACAGCCTATGCATGAGCAGAAAATAAAAGCTTTAGACCTTGCTATTGCCCAGATAGAAAAGCAGTTCGGAGCCGGAGCCGTAATGAAACTCGGCGGAAAACCGCCGGCTGAGGATATTCAGTCTATTCCGACCGGTTCTCTGTCTTTAGATATTGCCCTCGGTATCGGCGGAATACCTAAAGGAAGAGTCATTGAGATATTCGGTCCTGAATCCTCGGGGAAAACTACCCTTACCCTTCAAATCGTCGCTCAGGCCCAAAAAAAAGGCGGTATCGCCGCCTTTATCGATGCAGAACATGCCTTAGATTTAAAATACGCAAAGAAAATCGGTGTAAACGTGGACGAACTTATAATTTCCCAGCCCGGCACAGGCGAAGAAGCTCTGGAAATCGCCGATTCTCTCGTTAGGTCCGGTTCTATCGATGTTTTAGTTATAGACTCGGTTGCCGCTCTTGTTCCCAAGGCCGAGATAGAAGGCGATATGGGCGATGCGCATATGGGCCTTCAGGCCCGCCTTATGTCGCAGGCGTTGAGAAAACTTACTTCGGCAATTGCGAAATCGAACACATCCGTTATATTTATCAATCAGATAAGAATGAAAATAGGCGTTATGTTCGGTTCTCCCGAAACTACCACCGGAGGCAACGCCCTTAAATTTTATGCTTCCGTCCGAATAGACATAAGAAGAATAGGTTCAATCAAAAAAGGAGACGAGGTCGTAGGTTCCCGCACTAAAGCGAGAATAGTAAAAAACAAAGTCGCCCCCCCATTTAAAGAGGCGGAATTCGACATAATTTACGACAGCGGAATATCCTTGGAAGGTGATATAGTCGATCTCGGTTCCGAAAACGGCATTATAGAAAAATCGGGAACATGGTTCAGCTACGGCAAAGAAAGATTAGGGCAGGGCAGGGAAGCCGCCAAAGAAACCCTGAAAAACAATCCGGCGCTTCGCGACGAGATATATTTCAAAATTTTGGACAAATTTAATCTTAAGGCATAAATTAAGGCGTAAAACCGGAAAATTAATAAATTATCTTAAGCCTTAACTCCCCTCCTTTTTTAAGGAGGGGAGGCAGGCGTTAGCCTGACGGGGTGGTATTTTATACTAATTTAATTTAAATAATATAATTAAAATGAGCGAAGAATCGGTTCAATCCAATCAATCTTATCAGTCCGGTGAAAGGCAGTCTCTTATAGAAACTATCTTAAAAACTGCGGTAGCTCAAGGGGCGTCGGATATTCATCTTAAGGTAAATACTTATCCTATTTTTAGAATAGACGGCGATATTCACCGGCAGGAAAATTTCGGCATAATGTCTAAGGAAGTAATCGAAAAAATAGCCGGAAGCATGATGGATAAACACCAGCTTAAAGTATTTCAGGATAACAGGGACGTCGATCTTGCCTACAGCCTGTCCGAAGTCGGCAGATTCAGGGTAAATATATATTCTCAGAGAAATTCGTTAAGCATTGCAATGAGATATATTCCGTTTAACATTCCGGCTTTCGACTCGCTTAATCTTCCTAAAATAATCAAATCAATCGCCCTTAAAGAGAGAGGGCTTATACTCGTTACGGGTATTACCGGAAGCGGAAAATCGACTACGCTTGCCTCTATGATAGATTATATCAACAACAACAAGCCGGTTAACATCATAACGGCGGAAGATCCTATAGAATATCTTCATAAAGATATAAAAGCTGTAATAAACCAGCGGGAACTCGGTATGGACGTTTATTCTTTTTCCCATGGCCTGAGGGAAGCGTTGAGGCAAGACCCCGACGTTATACTCGTCGGCGAAATGCGCGACCTTGAAACTATAGAAACGGCAATAACTGCCGCCGAAACCGGACATCTAGTTATGAGCACGCTTCATACCCTTGATGCGCAGGAAACTATTAACCGAATTATAGCGGTTTTTCCGCCGTATCAGCAAAAACAGATAAGAATACAGCTTGCCTCCGTTATTTCAGCCGTAATATCGCAGAGGCTCATAATCAGAGCCGATAAAAAGGGGCGACTTCCTTCAATAGAAATAATGCTAGGGACCGAGACGATAAAAGAATGTATTGCTAACGAAGACAAAACGGCAAGCATAAGAGATTATATAAAAAGCGGAAATATTCAGTACGGAATGCAGACTTTCGACCAGTCGCTTTATAATTTTTATAAGGCCGGTTTAATAACCTACGAAGATGCTTTAGCCGAATCTACCTCTCCAAACGACCTTGCCCTTTTGATATCCGGGGTAAATTCTTCCGGCGAAGGCATAAATCAGGGCATAGGCTCGGACGCAGAACCGGAGGCGAGCCGCGCTCAACCTTTCGGACTGTCGCAGCAGCCGTCTTCGGGACAGGCATCCGGTTCGGGAGCGGCAGACGCCGGTTCCCTTTCCGGCGGTTCAAGTTCTTACTGGACTACTTAAAGTTAAAGGGCTGACCCTACAGTTCGGAGCGCTTAATTTGAAAGTATCGCAGAAAAATATTTCTAAAAGAAAGTCTAAAGCCCTCGGAACGCCTGAGGATTATTCACTGAGGCTTATTTCGGCAAGGACGTATTCCGAAAAGCAGATTGCAGAAAAGCTTATAAAAAAAGGATTTTCGACCGAGGATACCGGCAGGGCGGTTAAAAAATTAAAAGAATACGGATATTTAAACGACGAGGCATTTGCCGGACGGCTCATAGAAAACGGTAAAAACAGGCTTATAGGCAGGATAAAATTAAGCTACGAATTATACAAAAAAGGAATAAATAAAAGCCTTATAGGCGAACTTATGGAAAAATTCTATGCTGAAGACGAAGAACGCGGCGCGGCGCTTAAAGCAATAGACAAAAAGAAAGTTTCGCTGATAAAGTACAGGGAGAACGAACTTATATTTAAAAAGAAACTCTACGATTTTTTACAGAGCAGAGGGTTTTCTTCCGGAATAATCGAAGATATATTAAACTCAAAACATTTATGAAAAATTTATTATCGAACGAATTAAGGGAAATATTTATTAAATATTTTACCGAAAAAGGGCATATACTGGTCGCAGGCTCGTCTTTAATTCCTGCAGGCGACGATTCTATTATGTTCACCAACGCCGGAATGGTCCAGTTTAAGGACTATTTTACCGGAGCCGCCTCTCCGCCTATGCCGCGCGCGGTAACCGTTCAAAAATGTATGAGAGCCGGAGGCAAGCATAACGACCTTGAAAACGTTGGAAAAACATCGCGCCACCACACTTTTTTTGAAATGCTCGGAAATTTTTCTTTCGGCGATTATTTCAAAAAAGAGGCCGTTCTCTTAGCGCACGAATTTTTAAAAGACGTTATAGAAATGGATATGGATAAAATATACGTTACTGTTAACGCTAAGGACGATGAAGGTTATTCTATATGGAAAGATACAGTAGGCTTCGACGAAAGAAAGATTTTTAAGCTCGGGGACGAAACAAATTTCTGGCAGATGGGCGAAACCGGCCCCTGCGGATATTCCAGCGAGATATTTTTCGATACCGGATATTCGGATGCCGGGCATAAAGACTGCGATATAGACTGCGACTGCGGAAGATATTTAGAAATCTGGAATCTTGTTTTTATGGAATTCAATAAAGACCGCGAAGGAGCCGTTGCAAAACTTCCAAAACCTTCAATAGATACGGGAATGGGCCTGGAGAGAATATTAAGGGTTTTGCAGGGCGTTAAATCCAACTACGATACCGACGTTTTTATGCCTTACATAAACGAAATAGACGTTATCGCCGGCAAACGCTACAACAGCGGCGACGAAGCCTACGATACGGCCGCAAGAGTCATAAGCGACCATATAAGGACGTCTGTTTTTTTATCCGCGGAATCGGTGTTTCCTTCCAACGAGGGCAGAGGATACGTATTCAGAAGGATTTTAAGAAGGCTGATAAGGTATGCTTTAAAACTTAATATCAGCCTTGAAAACTTAATTTATCTTGGCAATACCGCAGTAATAGTTATGGGCGGTTTTTATCCAGAGGTAAGGGACGGACTGACCGTTTTCGAGAAAATAATTTCCGAAGAGTACGATAAGTTTACTGATACCGTCGGACAGGGGATTAAGCTCCTGGAAGAAAAAATTACCGAATTGAAAAATAAAAAGGAAAAGACAGTGCCGGGCGGTTTTATATTTAAACTATACGACGAAAAAGGGTTTCCGGTTGACCTTGCGATAGATATTGCTGGAGAAAACGGACTATCCATAGATTTAAAAGCATTCGGCGAACTGATGGATATACAGAAAAAAGGTTCAAAGCAGAAGAAAGAAAAACACGGTATTCCCGATATAATCCCCGGCATTCCTAAAACTAATTTTACCGGATACGCGAATATCGAGGCTTCGGCAAATATTACCGGCATATTCGGCGAAGACGGGGAACCGGTGCGGACTATAGAGGACGGCGAATTTTATTATATTGCGGCCGATTCGACCCCGTTTTATCCCGAAGGCGGCGGCCAGACCGGAGATAAGGGGCATATAGAATGGACGGACGGAAACCTTTCGCTTTCGGCATCCGTATCCGGCGCTTACAAAACCAAAAACGGCGTAATACTGCATCATGGAAGGATTTTCACGGGAGGCGCGTCCGCAGGTGAATCCGTTCTGAACGACCCAGTTTTTCCGGTAGAGGCAAAGCTATCGGTCGATAAAGAAACCAGGAAAAAAACCGCGTCTAACCACAGTGCCGTTCATCTTTTACAGGCTTCGCTGAGAAAAATTCTCGGAAGCCATGTTTCGCAGCAGGGTTCCTATGTGGATTCGGAAAGGCTCAGGTTCGATTTCTCATACGGAAAACCTCTTGCCGACGATGAAATCCGAAATATAGAAACTTCTGTTAACGAATATATTTTTGCCGATTTAGATGTAAAAGTCGAAGAACTCGACGTTAAAACGGCTTTAAATTCCGGGGCTCTGCACTTTTTCGACGATAAATACGAAGAAAAAGTCAGGGTAGTATCTATGGGCGGCGTTTCAAAAGAATTTTGCGGCGGAACGCATGTTTCGAGGACGGGGGAGATAGGTTTTTTTAAAATTTCAGGAGAATCTTCTATCGCTTCCGGCATCAGGCGCATCGAAGCCGTAACCGGTTTGAATTACCTGAACTATTTATACGTGGAGGAAGACAACATAACCAACATAGCTAAGCTGTTAAATTCATCGAGAGCTGACGTATATAATAAAATAATTAAACTGTTTTACGATTACGAATTTTTAGAAAAAGCCAATGAAGAACTCAAGTCGAAATTAAATAATTTTGAAGCGGAACGTCTTATAGGGTCGTTTAAAACTGCCGGAGCCGGCGGCATTAAGTACCTTATATCGAAATTTAAAAACGTTTCCGGCGAAGAACTGAAAGGCCTTGTTAATGCACTTAAATCAAGGAGCGATTTTCCTTCAGGGAACAGCGCCGTTATTTTTGTTTCAAACCTTAACGACGAAAAATTGGTCTATATAATTTCAGCCGAAGGGACTGCCGACGCTTCTAAAATAATAAAACTTATAAATTCAGAAGTCGGCGGAAAAGGAGGAGGCAAAAAAGACTTTTCTCAGGGCGGAGCCCCTTCGGTTTCAAAGTTCGGCGATATAGAAAATATCGCCGGCAATATAATGTCGGAGGTTTTGATTGCAAAGGCCTAAGTTTAGTCGTTTAACGCCTCCGTTATTTCCGCCGCTGTTTGTATTTTTTATATTTGTGCTGTTTGTATCTTTAGGTTTGAGCGGATGCGCGTCTTACGTTAAAACGCTTCCGCCGACATCTGGTAAAACCGCCGCGGCTGCGTATAAAAGCAGAAGCGAAGTATTAGCCGGACTCGATAAAAATTACGGACGCTTTAAAGGCCTGTCTGGAAGGCTTCGAATATCCGCCGCAGGCTCCCGTTTTTCTTTTGAGCAGGCGGGCCTCTATAAATACGTCGGCGGAAAATATATGCGTTTTGCTATTCTCGATATATACGGAGATGTGCTTTTTTATGCAAAAATATCCGAAGCCGGAAACAGAGCCGTTTTTTTAGACCCGAAAAGCGGCGGGCTTAAATCTATAAACCTCGATAAGAAATATGTGGGAAAGATGTTAATGTACCGAAGATTATTGGGCGTTTTTAAAATTTTCTTGAATACGGACAGCTTAGATAAAATTAAAAAGGCAGGTTTGTTTTATAATACTAATAATGGTTTTTTCTTCGGATACCGCCCGCTCTCCGATAAAATGGCTGATAATTATTATATCTATGTCGGAAAAGACTATCTTATCCGCAAAATAACGGCGGTTAAACATAAAAAAATTACCGAAACCGTCCGTTTTAAAGACTACATTTTAAAAGGCGGAAGCATGGTGCCTTTAAAAATATATGTTGACGATTATTTATATAATGTTAAAATAAAAGTTGCGCTTTCCAAGGGAAGCAAAATAATTCAATGAAATCTTAATGCTTAATAATATTTTTAAAATATGGATGAGATAATATTCGATAAAAAGGACAGGCTTAAGTCCGCTCCTTTTGGACGCGGTATAATTTTATTTTTAATTGCGGCATTTATAACATCTGCTTTTTCCGTTATGCTTTCCGGCTGCGGCAAAAACGTCAAAAAAAACATACTGCCGCCCGATGTTTATTATCAAAAAGCCATACATAACTCTCAAAACAAGAACTATCAAGGAGCCGCAAAAAATTTTAAGGCGCTTATAGAAAAT
The DNA here is from genome assembly GCA_021800745.1 of bacterium. The sequence continues at coordinate 1,370 of JAJYYS010000066.1, read as the reverse complement.
TATCCTACATACCGCAATACCAAAAAAGCGGAACTGAAACTCGGAGACGCCTATTATCTCGAAGGCAAATATATCGAGGCGCAGGGCGCTTATTTAGACTTCATCCACCTGCATCCCCGTTCCGATTATGTTCCTTTCGCCATGTTTTACGAAGCCATGTCTTTTTATAAAAGAAAAGAGGCGGTCGGAAGAAGCCAAGGTCCCTTAAAGAACGCAAAGGCTACTTTCGAGAAACTTATATCCAAGTATCCTTATTCAAAATATTCAAAAAAAGCTTTTAAATATATAAAGCTAATAGATATAAAACTGTCAGAAAATACTTTTTTCACTGGATTGTATTATTACAACGCAAGTCTTTGGAAACCAGCTATATATATGTTTAAAACGGTTTTGAAACAGTACGCTTCCAAAAACGTGCCGATTATCCCAAAAACTCTTTATTATATCGCCGCCTGTTACAAAAATACCGGTAATAAAAAAATGGAAGCCCATTATATGAACATTCTAAAGACAAAATATTCGCAAAGTCGGTATGCAAGATAAAACGGCAAAAGCTTTGGGCTTTGGCTTTCGATTTTTCAAGTTGACACCAGTCGTAAATTATGTAATAATTTAATGCTGAATAAAAAAACAATTTAATAGCAATGGTGACAGATTTCAAATCTGTACTCATCACAAAATGTAAAAAAGGAGAGGTTAATATACAGAAAAATAACAAAACATATATAAACGAAAATATCAGGGCGAAAGAAGTCAGGGTTATCGACGAAGAAGGAAAACAGGCCGGTATAATGGCTTTGTACGAAGCCGTTAAACTTGCCAAGGAAAAATCTTTAGACTTAGTGGAAGTTTCCGAAGACGCAAAGCCGCCGGTTTGCAGGATAATGGATTTCGGCAAATTTAAATACGAGCAGAACAAAAAAGCTCAGGAAGCTAAGAAAAAACAGGTCGTAATACATATAAAAGAAGTAAAATTCAGGCCCAACACCGACGAACACGACTTTCAGTTTAAATTAAAAAACGCGATTTCTTTCCTTAAGGACGGCAATAAAGTGAAATTGACCGTTACGTTTAAAGGCAGGGAGCTTGCGCATACTGAACTCGGTATTAAAGTAATATTAAGAGTAATCGAAGACCTTAAGGAATTCGGCATCCCCGAGTTTCCTATTAAACCCGACGTAAAAAGAACATTCAGCACCGTCATAGTTCCGGTAAAGGCTAAAAAAACACCGGAAAAATACGCCGGAAAAGATAAATTTAATGGGACTGCTAAAACCGAAGAACATACGGCGGAAAAAATATAAATAAAAGGAGCTAAAATGGCAAAGATAAAGATAAAGACCAAAAAAGGAGCTAAAAAAAGATTTAAA
>JAJYYS010000065.1 GCA_021800745.1 bacterium | reverse complement strand
CATTCTGCGATATGAACTCAAATTACTTAAATCAAAAAAAAGCAAATAAAAATTATTCCGCGGTTAAATCGGTCGAGGACATTATAGGCGCTCTATCCATAATAGAATCTTCCGAAGATTCTTCCGCAGGGGCATATACTTTAACGGGCGGAAGCATCATAGACGAGATCGGGTTTAAAGGCGATACGGAAATAGATTTTTACGTCAGGTTTCTTGAAGCTATAGAGGAAAAGTTTAAAGGAAGATGGATAAGCAAAGTCGTGGTGCAGGCGCATACGCAAAAAAACTTAATGAGGCTTAAATCCGCCGGCGCTTATATTTACCATACTAATTTTGAGGTATGGGATAAAAGTCTTTTTGAAAAAATTTGCCCCGGCAAATCTAAATTTATAGGAAGGGACGAATGGGTTAAAAGAATCGTGGACGCAGTTGCGGTCTTCGGCGAATATAAGGTTATTCCAAACTTCGTCGCCGGCGTAGAACTTTCAAGGCCGTTCGGGTTCGAAAGCATAGACGATGCGGTGAATTCAACCGCCGAAGGGCTTGAATTTTTTATGTCTAAAGGCGTTATTCCGAGATATACTACATGGTGTCCGGAAAAAACCAGCAAACTCGGAAAATTAGGCAATTCATCCGCTCCGCTGGAATATTATGTCAAACTCTTGCTCAAATGGCATGAGCTTCATTATAAATATAATCTTCCGGTTCCGGAAGGTTACGGCGCGGCAGGGCCGGGCAAAGCCGAGTTCTCGGTCAGCGCATTTATGGATGCTTTTAAGGTTGAAACAATATGAAAATTATGTTATCATAAATAATATATAAATATTTATATATCTATATAAATACTATATTACGGCATGCAAACGCACGCCGTTTGCGCTCATTCAGTTAAATAAATTTCTAAATCTAAACAAAAGAGAGGTTATTATGATTGACGGAAACGAAATGGACGGAAATAAAGATTATTATGAAGAAGGGGCGGACTCCTGCGGCTGTGGAGGCGGTGAGGAACAAGACTCTTGCGGATGCGGAAGCGGAGGTGAAGACGAAGGTTCTTCCTGCGGCTGTGGAGGCGGCGAAGGACATGAGCACGGAAGTAAAAATCCGTTTGACGAACAAACGCCTATAAGCGGCGTGAAAAGCATTATAGCCGTTGCAAGCGGGAAAGGCGGAGTAGGAAAATCGACATTCAGCGTTAATCTGGCTATTACGCTGGCAAACCAGGGAAAAAAAGTAGGACTCTTAGATGCCGACCTTTACGGTCCCAGCGTTCCTACAATGATGGGAATAAACAAAAGACCGGATCTTACGTCTAATAATAAAATCGTCCCCCTTGAGAAATTCGGGATAAAACTTATGTCGTTAGGATTCTTGATTCCGGAAGACGCTCCCGCTATATGGAGAGGACCGGTGGTAATGCAGGTTATAACCCAGTTTTTAAAAGACGTGGAGTGGGGTGAAATAGATTTTCTCGTGGTCGATCTTCCTCCGGGAACCGGCGATATTCAGCTTACGCTGGTGCAGACCGTTCCGATAAATTTCGCCATAGTCGTTTCGACCCCGCAGGATATTTCGCTTATAGACGCGAAGAAGGCTCTTGCAATGTTCGATAAAGTGAACGTGCCGGTTTTCGGAATAGTCGAAAATATGAGCTATTTCATATGCCCGCATTGCGATAAGCGTTCGGACATATTTAAACACGGCGGGGCAAAGACGGCTGCCGAAAAATTGGGCGTAAATTTCCTCGGGGAAATACCTATAGTCGAAGATATTTGCGAACTGTCCGATAAAGGCGAACCTATAATGACTAAAGATATACATCCCGAGGTAAAATCGGTATTTAATAAAATATCGGATTCCTTGATTTTAAGGTCAGAGCAGAAGGTCGGGGCATAAAACGATATTTAAAAGATGTAAACATAAAAAAATTATTAAATCTATTAAGGAGGATTTACTAAATGGCTTCAGAAAAAGTTTTAGCGTTTACGGATTCAAATTTCGATGCCGAGGTTTTAAAATCCGATAAGCCCGTGCTTGTCGATTTTTGGGCTGTATGGTGCGCTCCGTGCAGGGCGGTTGCTCCGGTAATCGATGAGATTGCATCGGACTACGACGGGAAAATTAAAGTCGGTAAAGTAAATGTTGACGAAAATCAGGTTATTCCGGGCAAATACGGAATAAGGGGAATACCCACCGTCATTCTCTTCAACAAAGGGCAAGTCGCAGACCAGATAGTCGGAGCGGCTCCAAAAGGTTCTTTCAAGCAGATGATTGACAAAGTTGTCGGCAATTAACGGCAAATTATACGAATAAAAAGGGTTAAAGTAAAATAAAAGGGGTCAGATTTAAAATCTGACCCCTTTTATTTTACTTTAACCCTTTATTTTTCCTCTATTAATTAAAAGTTTATAACCACTTCTTTTATCGATTTGCTTGTCGATTTGGACACTGTAAAATTTATATTATCTATCGTAAATTTTTCGCCCGGAACGGGTATGCGTCCAAGCCTGTCCATTATTAATCCGGATACGGTTTCATAGTCCGCTTCCGGACTGTTTATAACGCCTACGTTAAAAAGTTCGGATAGCTCGTCTAAAGTCAGCCTTGTGTTTATTAAATAAGTATTTTTGCCTATTTTTTTATACATAGCTTCTTCTTCGTCGGTTTCGTCCCTGATTTCACCAACTATTTCTTCGAGAATATCTTCGAATGTTATTATCCCCGATGCCCCGCCGTATTCGTCCACGACCACGACCATCTGCTGGCGGCTTTTTTGCATTTTGAGCATTATGTTGGATATTCTTAAGGTTTCGGGTATAAATAATACCGGTTTTGCAATTTCCCCCATCACTTTATCCGCATTTTCGGGATTATATATGTCGAAGGCAAAAACCAAGCTTGATATATTATCTATACGGTCTTTATAAACAGGTATTCTTGAATAATTAGTATCCCCGAAAATCTGCCTTGCTTTGCTTATGCTGTCGTTTTCGTTTAATGCTATAACGTTTATAAGCGGAATCATAATATCTTTGGAAGTTTTATTTCCGAATTCGAATATCCTTTTTATTATTTTTTTATCGTATTCTTTGAATTCTTCAATATTTCCGCTAATCGTAAGAACTTTAATAAGTTCATCTTTCGTTAAAAAAACATTTTTAGACTTGTTTTTAAAAATTAAATTTAATAGTTTGGAAAGGGCTATAAAAATTATATTTACGGGAAAGAATATGACGGTAAAAACGGTTATAAGCGGAATGCTCTTCAGCATAAGGCTGTTTGCGTGGCGCCTAAAGAGCATCTTGGGAATAATTTCCCCGAAAATAACCATAACCGGTGTAAGAATGACCGCTACCGCAAACGGGGTATAAGATTTTGCATATTCGTATATAAGGGCGGTAGCAAGAATCGTTGCAGAGGTGTATGCAATATTATTTCCAATTAATGAAGTGGAAAAAGTGCTTTCCGGTTTCCTTGTCATTAAAAGCAAAAATTTTGCAAGCCTGCTTCCCTTAGCTTCCTTATGCTTAATTTTAATTTTATCGTAGCTGATGATTCCTATTTCGGAACCGGCAAAAAATCCTTCAAAAAATATAGCCGCAATTATTATAAGGATATAAATATATATATTATTAGACGTCATATTCATCCTCTATTTCTCCGAAAATTTCTTCCAGCAAATCTTCCATAGTTATAATACCTGCCATTTTTCCATATTCGTTGACTACGACGGCTATATGTATTTTTTTCTTTTGAAGCTCTCTGAAGAGTTCGAGCGCATTTTTCGAACCTGGAATAAAATAAGGTTTTATCAGGAAAGAATTAAGAGTTCTTTTTTCTTCGCTTTTATTATAAACCTTGGGCAGGATATTCTTGGCAAGGATTATTCCTATTATATTGTCTTTTTCCCTGAAATATATCGGAATCCGCGAGAAATGATTGGTTTCTATAAGTTCTACGGCGGAGGAAACCGGAGTATTGACATCCAATTCAAACACGTTGTCTTTTTTAGTCATAATATTAGAGGCTTTTAAATACGAAAGTTTTAAAAAATTTTTTATAAATTCATATTCTTTTTCTTTTATTTCCCCTTCATTTTTGCCTATTTCAATAATAGTTCTTAATTCTTCATTTGATATCGACTCTTCCTTTTTCAGTTGAAGCCGCTTTCCCGCAAAGCCCGTTTTTTCTATTAACAATCCTGCAAAATAGACTGCATGAAAAAACATATGGGAAACCAATAAAGATAATTCAACGGGTTTTTTAAGGGCAATTATCTTAGGAACTATTTCCGCAAGAATGATAAGGGTAAGCGAAATGGATATAATGGAATAAATAACCGGCATATGTTTAAAATATTGGCTTAAAATTATAGACCCGATGCTTGCCGTTATAACATTTGCCGCCATATTTCCAATTAAAATTATTACAAGGAATACAGACGAGTTTCGTATCAGAAAAATTACCTTATTTTTTTTCCTTATATTTAATTCATCTATATCTGCCTGAGTAAGAGAAAATACCGAAGATTCCGAAATGGAAAAAACGGATGAAATTATAAGGAATAAAATAAACAACAAAAATGAAATAAGGATATACATAGAGAGTTTATAAATGTTTAAAGGTAAAGTCTTTAGGAAAGTAAAGAGCGCCGCCCTTTAAAAAATTTACGTATCCGGGCTTATCGGTTGTTATATGCCCGATTTTTTTTATTTTAACTCCGGCGGTTTTTGACAATTTCAGCAGTTCTTTTTCTTTATATTCTTCCGCCGTCCATAAAAGCTCGTAATCTTCCCCGAATGAAACCGCTTTGTCGATATAATCTCTGATATTTAAAATCATGCAGATATATTTCAATTCCTCATTTATCGGGATCTCGTCAATATATATTTCGCATCCGCATCCATTGCCGATTACGTTAAAAATATCTTTAAGAAGTCCGTCGCTTATATCCGTTAACGAATTGGCGAGTTTTTTTTCCGATAATTTCCTGCCTAAATTTATCCTCGGTTGCGGAAGTTTATATTTATCTATGAAATTTTCTATAAGTTTTTTATCCTCGGACTTGAGGTTCGGATAGTTTTTAAATATATAATTTTTATTGTCGTTAAGATAAAACGCCATCCATGAATTTCCGAGTTCTCCCGAAACATATACTTGTTCGCCCGTTTTAGAACCGAATCTCTTAACGACGTTTTCGTCTTTATAGTCGCCTATTATGGTTGCAGATATAGAAAATTCGGAGGATTTGGATATATTTCCGCCTATAAGCGAAACCCTGTATTTTTTTGCGGTATCTATGATTCCCCTTAATGTTTGCCTGATATTATCCTCGTTTACATGCGCGGGTATAAAAAGAGACAAAACCAATAATCTCGGAATTCCGCCCATAGCGGCAATATCGCTTAAATTTACGAGTAAAGATTTTTCTCCTATTTCATAAAAATCATATAAATCAAAATTAAAGTGGATATTTTCGGTTATGCTGTCGGAACTCACGAGCATACGATTTTTATCTTCGATAATAGCGCAGTCGTCGCCGATTGATTCAATAACTAACGATTTATTAAACTTTTGGGTTTCGAGGCTTAATCGCTCTATCTCTTTTATTAAACCCGTTTCATTTAACTTTTCTTTTTTTATCACCCTTATTTTTATTAATTGGTTTAACTTTATTAGGCGCGCCGGCATCTTTATCGGATATGCCGATTATCGCATGTTTTATGACCTCGTCCATATGCCTGACCGGTATAAATTTGAGGTTTTTCTTAACTAACGGGGAAATATCCTCCAGATCTTTTTTGTTCCTTTCCGGTATCAGAATAGTTTTTATACCGGCTCTTAAAGCGGCTAAGGATTTTTCTTTCAGCCCGCCGATAGGCAGAACGTTGCCCCTCAGGGTTATTTCGCCGGTCATAGCGATGTCTTTTCTAACCGGCTTTTTCAGCAACGCCGAAATCAGCGAAGTCGCCATAGTTATTCCCGCAGAAGGTCCGTCTTTGGGTATGGCTCCCTCCGGTATATGAATATGAATATCGTTTTTCTCAAATGTATCGGCTTTAATGCCGAGTTCGTCGGCTTTCGACCGGGCATAGCTGACTGCGGCATGGGCGGATTCTTTCATAACGTCGCCGAGCTGGCCCGTAAGCGATACCCCCCCCTTGCCTTTAACGAGGATAGTTTCTATGTATAAAACTTCTCCGCCGACCGGCGTCCATGCAAGACCGGTGGATACGCCTATTTCGTCTTTCTGTCTCTCTTCCCCAGGAAGAATTTTTATCGTTCCAAGGTATTTATGTATATTTTTATCGGTTATAATATATTTCTTAATTTTATTTTCAGCTATGAGTCTTGCGATTTTCCTGCATACCGTTCCTATTTCCCTTTCCAAATTTCTTAAACCGGCTTCACGGGTATAACCCGCAATAATGGTTTTTACGGCACTCGGCTTAAATTCGATATAATCTTTTTTTAATCCGTTTTCCTTAATCTGTCTGGGTATAAGATATTTTTCGGTTATTTTTTCTTTTTCCTCGAGAGTATATCCCGATAAATTTATAATTTCCATCCTGTCTCTTAAAGGAGAAGGTATAGTGTCGGCAACGTTGGCGGTTGCAACGAACATTACGTTCGACAAATCAAAAGGAACATTCAGGTAATGGTCCGAAAAAGAAAAATTCTGCTCCGGATCCAAAACTTCTAAGAGAGCGGAAGACGGGTCGCCTCTAAAATCGGTTCCTACTTTATCGATTTCGTCTATCATAAAAACCGGATTATTGGTCCCCGCCTGTTTTATTCCCTGAATCACTCTTCCCGGAAGCGCTCCGACGTATGTTCTTCTGTGTCCCCTTATTTCGGCTTCGTCATGCACGCCGCCGAGAGAAACCCTGATGAATTTTCTATTCATGGCTTTTGCTATAGATTTGCCGAGGGAAGTTTTTCCGACGCCGGGGGGACCGATGAAGCATAATATCGGACCTTTCATTTTTTTATTTAGTTTTCGGACGCTTAAGTATTCAAGTATTCTCTCTTTGATTTTTTCAAGGTCGTAATGGTCTTCGTCCAGAATTTTTTTTGCAGTTTCTATATCAAGATTGTCCTTGGTCTTTTTTGACCACGGTATATCGGAAAGCCATTCCAAATAAGTCCTTATCGTAGATGCTTCCGCGGCGTCCTGATGCATAGATTCCAATCTTGATAACTGTTTTTCGGCTTCTTTCATAACTTCGGCAGGCATTTTTGCCGCGATTATTTTTTCCCTTAATTCGGCTATTTCCTGAGATTTTTCATCCGTTTCGCCGAGTTCCTGCTTAATCTGCCTAAGTTGTTCCCTTAGAAAATAATCCCTCTGGGTTTTCGTCATTTCTTCTTTTGCCTGGGATTGAATTTTAGCCTGCATAGAAAGGATTTCTATTTCTCTTGCAAGTATATCGTTGACTCTTTTAAGTCTTTCCGCCTGGTCGGTTTCTTCGAGTATTTTCTGGGATTCATCTATTTTTAAGCCTAAGTTGGATGCTACTATATCCGCAAGCCTCCCGGGATTGTTGATATTTTCGAGTATGATTAATATGTCCTGAGACGGGAGTCTGCCGAGAGATACATATTTTTCAAGCTGTTCTTTTACGTTTCTCATAAGAGCGTCAACCGCCGGAGTAATTTCCGCAATGTTTTCATCTTTGATTTTAGACACTTTTACAAGATAGAACGGTTTTATTTGAACGAATGTTTCTATTTTGGCTTTTAATAAACCCTGCACTAATATCTTAACTCTTCCGTCCGGAAGTTTAAGCATTTTCATAATCATTGCGACGACGCCGACGTCGTATATATCGTTTTGAGAAGGTTCTTCGACTATTATGTCTTTTTGGGCGGATAAAAGGATTAATCTGTCTTTAGACAGGGCTTCATCTACCGCTTTAATGGAAGCCTCTCTTCCTACGAAAAGCGGAATTATCATAAAAGGAAAAAGAACAAGGTCCCTAATGGGCAGAAGCGGTATGACTTCGGGCAGCTGAATTTCTTCAGGTAAATCTTGCTGTTCGATGTTTTCTCCTTTTCCTATAACAATTTCGTTAAGATTAGCGCCGTTCATATTAGCATCGATTTTATTCATATTTTATTCCCCTGTTATGCTGTAACGTGTATGTATAAATATTATACTATAATTATAGAATTATAGCTATAATCGCTTGATAAATTTTACTATATATTTATGAAATAGGTATCAAAGTTTCGGAGTTTATAAAAATATCTCCTATTTCAAAATTTATGCTTAAAACCCCGTCGGATAAGACCGCTCTAATATTTTGCTTGGAAGGAGTAACAGGCAGGAGGACGAATCTTTCGAACCTGCCGAACCTTCTTTCTATGCAGAAAAAATTAACCGTAGATTTTATTTTCGGCTCCAATTTCCATCTTATGGCAAGGATGTTGTTATGAACGGCTAATAATATGTTGTCTTTGGAAATCCCCGGCAGTTCAATTTCGATAGTCAATTTGCTTTTATTCGTGTATATGTCTATAGGGGTGGAGTTTGTCTTGAAAGCATAAGGCAGGTCCTCCATGGGAAAAAACCCGAAATGAAAGTGAAAAATCCTTTCCACTTCGTTTTTAAATTTTATCATCTTTCTGCTGAAGTTTTCGTTATCGTCAAAA
>JAJYYS010000064.1 GCA_021800745.1 bacterium | reverse complement strand
AAGATAGAAAATTTTATAAAACAGACGCCGGACGAAAAATATTCGTTCGACGAAAGCCTTGAGGAAATGGGCGGACTACTTAATTAACAATTAAGATTATGGATAAAAACTTGCAATGCAATAATAATTCGATCGGCCGCGAGAGGATAAACAGAGAAGATGCCGTAGCTTTATTTAAAAACAAAAGCCTTCTGGAACTCGGCAAAATAGCCGACGATATAAGGAAAAAAAAGCATCCAGATAACGTCGTAACGTTTATAATAGACAGAAATATAAACTATACCAACGTATGCACGTCGGAGTGCAAATTCTGCGCTTTTTATAAAAAATACGGCGTTTCTGATACAGGGGCTTACGTTCTTTCGAAAGAGCAAATCTTTGCCAAAATCGCCGAAACCAAAGAACTATCCGGCACGCAGATTCTTCTTCAGGGCGGATTAAATCCGGATATATCCATACATTATTATCTCGGGCTTTTAAGCGATATAAAAGAAAAATTCGATATTCATATACACGCTTTTTCTCCTCCTGAAATTATTTTTATCGCCGATTCAAACGGCATAACCGTCAAAGAAACGATTGGCCTCATGAAAGAAGCGGGGCTGGGTTCGGTGCCGGGAGGCGGCGCCGAAATACTCGTCGACAGGGTCAGAAAAAAAATCAGTCCGAATAAAATTAACAGTCGCCGGTGGCTCGAAGTTATGGAAGAAGTCCACCTCGCCGGACTTAATTCGTCGGCGACGATGATGTTCGGGACAATTGAAACCGACGAAGACATTATCGAGCATCTTTTTAAACTCAGAGAGCTTCAGGATAGAACCGGCGGCTTCAGGGCTTTTATTCCGTGGAGTTTTCAGAGCAAACATACTGCCCTTAATCCGAGGGGCGTTTACGGTCATTATTATCTGAAAGTTCTCGCCGTTTCAAGGATAATTTTGGATAATTTCGACAATATTCAGGCATCGTGGGTAACGCAGGGCGCAAAAATGGGGCAGGCGGCATTAAGTTTCGGCGCAAACGATATGGGTTCGACTATGCTGGAAGAAAACGTCGTGAAAGCGGCAGGAACGGCAAACAGCGCCGTTGACGAGAAATTAATGGTAAGGCTGATTAAAGATGCCGGATTTATACCTGCGCAAAGAATTAATAATTATGATAGAATAAAATTTTATTAAAAATTATTATAAAATTATGTTATAATTTCATTTAATAAAAACGATATAAATGTCGAATTAAATAAAGCAAAGAGAGGAAATAACACGGTGACGGAAGAAAGGCTGTTGTATTTTAAAAACATACTCGCCAAGAAGCTGGATTGCCTTCTGGACGAAGCTTTAAAAACAGTAGATACTATGACGAAAGAAGACGATAATTTTCCTGACCCTACCGACAGGGCTACGCTGGAATCGGACAGAAATTTCGAGCTGAGGATACGCGACAGGGAAAGAAAACTTATTCCGAAGATAAAAGAGGCGCTAGAAAGAATAGAAAATGGAACTTACGGCATATGCGAAGAATGCGGCGAAGAAATTTCGGAAAAGAGGCTTGAGTCGAGACCCGAGGCTACAATGTGTATCGTTTGCAAAACTAAGGAAGAAGAACTTGAAAAAAAATCCAATATTTAATAAAGTGGTATAAATAATGATAAACCGTTCGAATAAAATTTGTCCGCGCAAGCGCATTCTTATAGTCGAAGATAACAGGATGCACTCCGAGCTTTTAAAAATTATCATAGGTTCGTCTTTCGACGCCGATATAACAATTGCTGAAAACGGCAGGGATGCACTTGATAAAATTACGGAAGGCTGCATTTTCGACCTTTTTATAATAGATATAATGCTTCCAAAGATAAACGGACTCGACGTTCTTAAAACTATAAGGAAAGTTTACGATAAAGTTCCAGTTTTAATGCTCAGCGCGCTGAACGATAAGGAAATAATAGACAAAAGTTATGCCGAAGGAGCTACGGATTATGCGGCAAAGCCGATAAGAAACGAAATGCTAAGGAACAAGATAGGCGTTTTGCTCGGGCGGGGGTAAATAAATAAAATATCCTTAACTGCGTATGCCGTATAATATCTTAGCTCGCCGTTAGAGACTATGGAAAATTGCTTCAATCGAAGGATTAAAGAATTACCCAAAATTGCCGATAGAAATCTCTAAACGGCTTTAAGATTATATGAACACTGGATTCCTGCTTTCGCAGGAATGACACCAGTTGGGTGAAGACCTAAAACCTGCAAAGTCATTCCTGCGAAAGCAGGAATCCAGAATTAAAATTTTCTATCGGCAATTTTGGAAGTATGTTTACGTCGCAAAAAATAAAATAAAGGGGAATTAAATTTAGTTTGAAGAGACAGAATAATTTTATGAACGGTATCATGGCAAAAATCTTGATATACGGCGGCGGAAATGCCGCAAAAACTCTTATCGGCATGTTTCAGGGCGACAAAAACGTCGGGATAGCCGCTTTAGTTGCCAGAAACTTAGACAAAGAAGGAGCGGTTTTAGCCAAAGAGTTAAATATAAAATCTTTTAAAACTATTAAAGAAGTTAAAGCCCACGACATAGATTTCAATATAATTTTTAATCTGACGGGCCAGCCCGAAGTCGAATTGCCGGAACTTGCAGAACTTCACGAAAGCGGCATAGAAATTATAAATTCAGTCAGCTCTAAACTGGTTTACGACCTTCTTTACGACAGGCATAAAAACCATATAGACAAAGAGAGCATCATTAAACAGTTGAGGGAGCAGAAAGCATATTTCAAAAATATTTTAGACGATTCTTTCGATATGATTATGGTTACCGACCGCCGCGGATTAATAACGGAATTTAATAAGGGCGGCGAGAATATGCTCGGCTATTCCCAGAAAGAAGTCATAGGAAGGCGCGCTTCCGAGTTTTATATTAATCCCGAAGAAAGAGACGATATTCTAGAAAAACTTAAAAAAGACAAATTCGTCGCAAATTACGAAACGCTCCTCAGAAAAAAAGACGACAGTATGTTGGATATATCCCTTACCATATCCCGCATTATGGATAAAAACGGCGATATAATCGGAACTATCGGCATCTCAAAAGATATTACCGACAAAAAACTTCAGGAAAAAAGACTTAAAGAGCTTAACGAGAGCCTCGAAAATAAGGTCATCGAAAGAACGAAACAGCTTGAAGAGAGCATTAAGGAGCTGTCAAGGGCAAACGAATTAAAATCTAAATTTATCGCAAATATGTCCCATGAACTGAGGACGCCGCTTAATGCGATTATAGGCTATTCCGACCTGCTTAAAGATTCGCCGGATTTAAGCGAAAAGCATAAAAAATATACCGGCAATATATTAGTATCGGGAAAACATCTGCTCCAGCTTATAAATAATATACTCGACATATCAAAAATAGAAGCGGGGATGTTCTCCCTAGAATATTCGGTGTTTTCGATCAAAGAAGCTATAGAAGAAGCTATCGTAGTTTTAAAATCACTCGCCGTAAAAAAGAATCTCGCTATAACTGTTGGATATGAATGTTCCGTGGATTATAAACTTTATTCCGACAGAGTTAAATTTAAGCAGATTATATACAACCTGTTAAGCAACGCCATTAAATTTTCTTTTGAAAATACGGAAATAAAAGTCGTATGCAAAAATATACCCCCTTCTTTAGACATTAAAACCAAGTCTAATTTCGATTTAAAAAAGTACAGCAAGCCGCAGGATAAAATGTTCGAATATATACAGATAGACGTTATAAACAGCGGCATCGGCATAGACGACAATTTTAAAAATAAAATATTCGAGGAGTTTACCCAGGCGGATAATAATTATTCGAGACAGTATGAGGGGACCGGTCTGGGGCTTGCCCTTACCAAAAAAATCGTAGAACTTCACGGCGGACATATAAATTTCGAATCGGTTAAAAACGATTTTACCGATTTTACGTTCGTGCTTCCTAATCCCCTCGAAGCCGAAGTATCGGCTATGAGTTCCGAAGACGCCGAAAAAACTTTGATAACGGTAGATGCAAAAACCTTTTTCAGAGACAATAACGTAAAAAGAAATAAGCCTCTCGTTTTAGTAGCCGAAGACGACAGGCCGACGTCCGAAATTTTTACCATAAATTTAGTAAATTCGGGATATTCGGTCGCCCATGCGTACGACGGCATCGAAACGCTCGAAAAAGCCAAAAGTCTAAAGCCGTTCGCTATTCTTTTAGATATAATGCTTCCCAGAAAAGACGGATGGGACGTTTTAAACGAATTAAAAACTGACAAAGATACAAAAAACATACCCGTCATTATTACGAGCATTATAGATAATAAAGATTTAGGATTTGCGCTTGGGGCGACGGATTATCTTATAAAACCTATAGACAAAGAGACCCTTATCCATACATTGTCGCAGTTCACCCTTACCTCAAAAAGGAAAAGAAGGCAGGTAAATATCTTATTAGTGGACGACGACCCCGTCATTCATAAAATGATAGAAAAACTGCTTGTCGGGGAGGGCTTTAATTTAGTCCACGCATACAACGGTGAAGAAGGGCTTAGAATGGCGATAGAACTTAAGCCCGATTTAATACTGCTTGATTTGATTATGCCGGATATAGACGGATTCGAGGTGGCGGAAAATATCAAAAAGCATCCTATATCAGCGCAGATACCCATATTTATAATAACCTCTAAGGATTTAACGGTAGAGGAAAGGCTTAAACTTTCGGGCAACATCGAAAGGATAATCGGCAAAAAATCGTTTTCCGCCGAGGAACTTAGCCGCTCTATAAGGGAGCTAGAACTAATATACCCTCAAAAAGCCGGTTTATTCGACGAGATTACCGGTCTTTTAGACCATAACTATTTCAACATAAGGCTTGCGCAGGAGATTAACAGGGCCAAAAGATATAATATCGTTTTCAGCGTGGTATTTTTGGACATAGACAATTTTAAGGAATACTGCGATTTAGTCGGAAATTTTCATTCCGACATAGCCCTTAAAAAAATATCGGAAATGCTTAAAAAACTATTAAGGGGTTCGGACGTTGTGGTCAGGTTCGGTTACGACGAATTTGCCATTATACTTAACAATACGTTAAAAGATGCGGCGGCTTTCGTAGCAAACAGGTTCTGTTCGGTAGTCAGGGATTATCCCTTTTATAAAGAAGAAGAACTTAAATCGAAAAAATTAACCGCTTCTTTTATAGTCGCTTCATTTCCTAAAGACGGGGGAACTCCGGAGGAACTGATTTCTAAAATATATAACAGGCTGTGCGACGTTAAGAGTTCAGGGGGAAATGCCGTAGCCGAAGTAAGCCGATAAAATAAATTAACAAAAAATTAAATTAATTAATATGCGCCATAAAATTCTCATAGTAGAAGATAATGCGATAAATCTTGATTTAATTACCGCGATGCTGGAGCCGTTCGATTTAGATATAATAACGGCGGAAGACGGTTACGAGGCGCTGAAAAAAACCGACGAAAATCCCGATATTTCTTTGATACTGCTTGACATCGGGCTTCCCGGGATCGACGGAATAGAAGTATTCAAAAGGCTGAAATGCATCGAAGCGTCTAAAGACATTCCGGTCGTCGCGGTCACGGCCCATGCTATGGCCGGCAACAAAGAACATCTTATGTCTATGGGCTTTAACGATTTCGTCGCAAAACCTATAGACAAAAACATACTGTACGAAAAAATAAAGGAATATCTTAAATTTGACCGATAACTTTAAATTTTATACTGAGCTCAAGGTCAGGTACGAAGAGACCGATGCCATGTCAGTCGTCTATTACGGCAAATATTTCGTTTTTTTCGAAGTGGCAAGAACCGAGTATCTTAAAAATATAGGCTATAATTATACCGATATAGAGAAAGAAGGTTTTTACTTCGTAGTAGCCGAATCTAACTGTAAATATTACAACCCCGCAAGGTACGACGACGATTTGAGAATATTTACAAGGGTCGAATATATAAAAAACTCCAGTTTTAATTTTGTTTATCATATCATAAAGACAGCTAAAAACGAAACCCTTTCGGATGTGAAAATAGCCTCCGGCAGTACCGTACTCGTCTGCGTCGATAATACCGACTTCAAGCCCCGCCGCATCCCTGAATATTTAAGAAAAGCGATTCAGGATTTTGAACAAATTTAGAAAAATCCACTAGAACCCAAGAAAAAGGTTTTGGATTAATTTTTCGCATCGTCATTTATAGATAAAATTATATTACTTTCACCTTTTTCTATCCTATGCAATTTCGTATAACTTCCTTCAAAACCTTATAAATTAAAGCACTTTCGGCATTTTGTAACGTAAACGCAACAAAAATTTAACCTGTTTTTAACAATTCCTTCATAATACCGAAACATTAAAATGATATAAATATTATTAACGCAAATTTAATTTAATTTTATTTATATTGCAGGAGGGAAAAATGTTAAATGAAGCAAAGGTTAAATTTTTCGATTGCTTAGCCGCTATTAACGGTTGTTCGCTCAAAATTGCCGCAGGAATTCAGGCTGAAATTTACGCCGAAGATTTTCGTTTTAAAAAATTCCGGAAAAATCTGAAAAAAATTTTATTATCGGCTTTTGTTTTCGGTTCTATTTTATCCGTAGGCCGATATGCTTTTGCCGTTATAAATTTAAATCAGGGGTCTCTGGGCATAGGGGCATCCGGAATTTTAAACGAGGCGGCTACATGGATATGCTACAGGCTTGCTCCGGCTACGCTGACGATAGGTCTCGTCAAAGGATTTTACGATATAAAACAGCATAAGCCGGATGCGGCAAGAAAAGCCTTTATAACAGCCGCCGCGGGAACGGGAGTTATGCTTGCTCCTACGATAACCGGAGCGATACTCGGAATAGTCCAGAACGCGGGAGGCGCCGCAGGAGGAATTAACATGGGAGGCGGAAACGGCGCTACTACAGTAGGACAGCCGTAATATACAACCTTATTAAATCAACATTAAAATTTTTTTATGAAAGAACAAAATCAAAATAATCGGAATAATAATAAAGCCGGCGGCGGCGGCTATACCGAATTTAAAATTTATAGCGGCATATACGGCAAAGTAACGAGGTTCGGATTAGAAATTTACGACTGGGGGCTTTTTATATTTTTTGTTATGCTTTCTATCCTTTTATTGAAAAAAATTATTATTATCGCAATAGTATTAGACGCCGCCGTTTTAATTTTCTTAAAAAAATATAAAAAGAATAAGCCGGATTTTTATACAAGTTCGTTGCTGTCTTTTATATTTGCTAAAAAAGAGCTTTATGTTTTAGACCCGGAGCAGGATAAAAAAATATGTTTTTAAATTCTGTATTAAAAAAAATAGATGCGGAAGGTTCTTTAAACCATTACGTCAACCTTTTGTCCATAAATGACGGCATAGCCGCGGGTATAGACGGGTCGTTTACTATAGGCTTCTCGGTCAGAGGTTTCGATTATTATCTTGCCGGAGACGAAATTATCAACAATGCGGCATACGTAAACGACCTTCTGCTGAATCTCCTGGACGAGAATATAAACCTTCAATGGATTTATAAAATAGAAGACAAAAACGAGCCTTTTATTTCCGATTACGAAACGTTTTCGGCGCCTCCGGAAGATTTTAAATATATTAAAGAAAATAAAATTAAACATTTAAAGTCAAAACCAATTAAAAACATTAAGATATATCTGTTTTGTTCTTTTAACGGTTTGAATCTGCATACAAAAGAGGAAAGAACGAATATCCTTCCTAAAGTTTCGGATTACGCCGCCGGACTGTTTAAATTTAAATTTGCCGGAGCGGTTAATTCCCTTTCGAGAAATAATGCGCTTGCCGATAAAAAGTTCATAGAAAAAAAAATGATGAATATCGAAAATAATCTGAGCTTTATATCTTCAAGACTTGATATAGGTTTGAAGAGGATGGAAAACCAGGAGCTCGTGGATTATTTTTATGCCGAGTTGAATCCATCCAGGTCTTTAAGCGTTAAAGCGCCGTTGTGGGAAGATATGCTCGACGGTTCCACTTTCAGGAGCCAGCTTATATATTCCTGCGCGGAAGTTAAGAAGGATTTTTTTTATCTCGACGGATATTATTATAAATTTATAAATATGCACAGGCTTCCGTCGCGTGCGGATTCTTTCGGTATAACATCCATTTTGAATATCGGCGGTTCAGCGGAAAAGTTTTTCCCTTACGATATTTCCGTCTCCTTCAATATTCCAGAACAGGAAAAAACAATAGAAAAAATACAAACGGACAGAAATATAAAGGCAAGCCTTACCGAAGCCGTGGGCGGCGGATATACCGATTATAAAGGGGCGAATATTACCGAACAGTTGGACGAATTTTTAAAATCCGTTTCTAAACTTCAAAAGAAAGTAGTGGAGTTTTCGCTATGCGCAAGAATTAAATCTAAAAATTTAGACGAACTCGGTTCTATGGCGGTAAAACTTCTCGAATCGTTCAAGAACTATAACGGAATGGAAGGAATAATAGACAATATGGAGCATCATAATCTTTTTCTTTCTTTTCTCCCCGGACAGTCCCGTTTTAACAGGCGGTTTAAGACGTCTATTTCTTCGGCGGCGGCGGCGTTTTTTCCGCTTAACGAGGGTTTTGCCGGAACCGAAAACTGCGCCGTTCCTTTGATAAACGACAGGGGGGAGGCAGTAAAATTAGACCTTTATAACAACCGCCTGCCTTCAAAGCACGGAATAGTCTTA
>JAJYYS010000063.1 GCA_021800745.1 bacterium | reverse complement strand
TTAAAAAAGCTGAAGCGGCCATAGTAAAGCATGAGAAATGTTCGTTCAGGCATTTCATCGTCGCCTTAAACGCCGTCATAATAGAAGCATTCGAAGTAGCGGTGGTAGCAGTTCCGCTTGCTATTACGGAAAACCAATGGCTTTCGGTAATTTCCGCTCTTATAGTCAGTTCCGTTATAATTTTAATGTTGTCGATTTATTTGCGAAGATATTTCAAAAAAATACCTTCGCACTGGATTAAAGGAATAGCGTCCGTTCTTCTTATCAGTTTTGGAATATACTGGGGGCTTCAGGGATTAAAAGTTAATATAGAAGACGATGATTTAGTATTTATCGTACCGGCGATATCCCTGCTCCTATTAGCTGTGTCTTTAATTTTCGATAAAATCGGATATAAAATTAAAGGGGATAAAAAAGCATGAATGTCCGAATCCCGATTTAGAAACTATATAAATAAATTCCAATATCCAGTCATTGCGAGAAGTCGAAGACGACGAAGCAATCTACGCGATGGGGATTGCTTCGCTTTGCTCGCAATGACATTATTAAGCAATTCCGGCAATCCCTATATATAAATCCTATATAGGGATTTGGGTGAAAAGCAGTTTATTTATTTCCTCCGGCTTTATGCTTAGGCGGGAATGTCAGCGTCACCACCTGTTTTTCGCCTCCGGGCTTTCCTAGAGCTTTTCCGTTATAATCTAAAATAATGCCTCCGGCATTGCCTATTTTGATACGTAATCTTTTTTTTGCTTTCCAGGCTTCCTTGTCTCCGGCATAAAGCATTGAAGTCGCTGTATTGCCGCCGTCTATTTTAACGGCGACCCATGTTCTCTTAACAACGTTTCCTTTTAAAACTACGGCATAGTTAACTTCGGGTTTATGCCCTGTTATTGTTTCCGGTATTTCCACTGGCTTGCCTTTAGCAGATGAACCGCCCTCCGGAACTAACTTTTTAGATAGGGATTTAAACGGCATAGCTATATGTATTCCCGGCGAGGTTTTAATGTATTCGTAAACCTTAATTGTCGCATACGATAAAATTATAACAAGGATGCCCGCAACAACTATAACTATAATTCTTTTTTTAAATTCCTCGGACTTTCGTATCTCTTCTTTGAATTTTTTTCCGACTATATCTTCTATGTGCTTACCCTTGAAATTTTCTCCGGCATCCGTTTCCAGAAGTGCGACGGCTTTTGCTTCGTCCGCTTTCACGGTTTTCGCGAGAAGTTTTACATAACCCTTAAGCAGATGGGGCGAGGAAAATATCGAAAAATCGCCGTTTTCAATAGCTTCAATATACTGCGCCCTGATTTTAGTAATAAGCGAAACTTCATCGACGGCAAGTCCTATAGATTCCCTGCTGGCTTTGAGATATTCCCCTACCCTTTCCGGCGTTTCGCTATCCATAAAACATGCCCTATTTTAAATACAGCATTATTTTTTTTAGATAATCTAAAGATTTCATTCCGTATTCGTTAGTTTTATTCTGTTCATATACGGAAGAAAATATTATTTTGGCCTTATTATATCTTTTTTGGTTAAAATATATCACTCCCTCGTAATATTTCGCAGGCGTAAAAAACATATCGAGCTTTAAAGTTTTTTTAAAGTTATAAAGGCTTTTGTCTAAACGTCCTTTAACGAGATAATATTTGCCAAGATAATAATATGTTAAAAAATATTTCTTATCGAGCAGCTTGGATATAATTAATATTTTTTTTGCTTTTTCAGGCTTATTTTCCGCAAAATATATTTTTGCCAGCTGGGTATAGCTCTGGTACGGTCTGTTGTAAAAAGGATTTTTCAGCGCTTTTTTTAGATATATTTCAGCGGGCGCATAATCTTTTCTTTTAATGTAAATAATGGCCAAATTATAATAGGCATCCGAAAATTTAGGATTAATTCTTACTGCTTCCTTGAAATTTTTTACCGCTTGGGCTTCTCTGGCCGTTTCCATATAAACCATTCCTATGGCATTGTAGTTTTTAGCCGAATAGGGATTCAGGTTTTTAGCTTTTATAAACTCCTGCATCGCTTTTATAAAATTTCCGTTCTGGTAAAAACCTACGCCTAGCCTGTAGTAAAGGTTGGATTTAAGCCTGCTTTTTTTAGGAACCTGCGACAGGCCGCAACCGGATAATGCCGCAAAAACAAACGTTGCGAGAAAAAATAAGACGGCTAATTTCAAGGTTTTAACTGCTTTATGCATATTTAATTTATAATTATAAATATAAGCTATTCGGAAAGTTCCTCAAAATAAGTCATTTCCCTGAATTTTTTAAACCTGTCTTTAATTTCGCCGCCGCTTATGGACAAAAATCTGTTTACCGAAAAGCCCTCTACGGCAAAAGACGCCATTATATTTCCGAATACGAGAGCTTTTTTCAGATTGTCGAACGTCATATCGCCGGTATTGTCGATATATCCTAAAAATCCGCCTGCAAAAGAATCTCCCGCGCCGGTAGGGTCTATTACGTTTTCTAAGGGATAAGCCGGAACCATAAAAAATTTGTTTTCAAAAAACATAGTGGCTCCGTAAGCGCCTCTTTTTAAAATTAATATTTTAGCGCCTGATTTAAAAATAGTTTTAGCGCACGAAAAAATTGAGGACTCCCCTGTCAAAAGTCTTGCCTCGGATTCGTTTACAATAAATATATCGGCCAGTCCGAGAACTTTCATAAGTTTTTCTTTTTTTCCTTCAATCCAAAAATTCATGGTATCGAGGGCGGTGAGCCTTGGGGCGCCCATCTGCTTTAATGCGTCGAACTGAATATCCGGGTCTATATTGGCAAGAAAAAGCATATCGTTTTTTGAGCCGTGCGGAACGGCAGGTTTAAATGAAGAAAATACCCCGAGTTCGGTCATAAGGGTTTCCGGGTCGGACATGTCGTATCCGTATCTGCCTTTCCACCTGAAAGTTTTTCCCTCTTCTGTCTTTATCCCTTTAACGTCTATCGATCTGTTCTTAAAAACGCTTAAATGCTTCCTGTCGAAATCATTTCCTACCGTGCCTATGATTTTCACGTCGGTTAAAAAAGACGCCGCCAGCGAAAAATAGGTTGCTGAACCTCCCAGAACGTCTCCCGTTTTATCGAAAGGAGTTTCTATATTGTCTATCGCTATGGAACCTATAACCGTTACAGCCATTTTATCCTTTCCCTGATAGTTAAAGCGTTAATTTATAATTATTTTTTTGTCACGGGAGACTGCACGCCGTAACCCTGTTTTGCGGCAAGATAACCGGTAGTGCCTGCAAGTCCGCCTACTAACATAAGAGCGCACCCGCTTAAAAAATTTATTGCGCCGAACAGGACCATCGCGAGAGCTATAAGTTTTATTTTTTTCATTTAATTTTAATCCTCCCTTTGTTTATTCTATTTATTTATCGAATTTTAAGATATTGAAATAAATATTTAAAATTAGTAGAATATAATAAATTTTTCATATATTCTACTATATATAATATTTTAAAATCAAATTAAAATAAACAGGGATTTATAATTATGCATAAAACAAGATACGCCCTTATTTCGGTTTACGACAAAACCGGAATAACAGAACTGGCTACTCACCTCGAAATTGCCGGCTATACGGTAATAGCGACCGGCAATACCTATAAATTTTTAAAATCGGCTGGCATAGCAAAATTAAAAAAAATAGAAGAAATAACCGGCTTTCCGGAAATTTTGGACGGCAGGGTTAAAACATTGCATCCGGCTGTTTTCGGAGGTATTTTATCCGTAAGGGAAAATGAAAACCATAGGGACGATTTGATAAAAAACGGGATTATTCCTATAGATTTCGTCGTCGTGAACCTTTATCCATTTAAGGAAATGAAGGACAAAGATATAACTTTCGACGAAAAACTTGAATTTATAGATATAGGCGGGGTGTCGCTTTTAAGGGCAGCGGCTAAAAATTTTAAAGACGTAACCGTGGTTATAGACCCGTCCTTTTATGAAGATATAATTTTATTACTTAAAAACAAGCAGGAAATTCCGGTTGAAGTTAAAAAAATTTACGCATACGAAACATTTAAACTTACCGCCGAATACGACGGAATGATAGCGGACTTTTTAAATCCGGATAAAAACGCAGGTTCGGTTATGGACGCCGCTTTTTATCAAAACGAAAACGGAAAAGAGCTTAATTTTAAACTAAAAAAATCGTTCAATTTAAGATACGGGGAAAATCCGCACCAGAAAGCGGCTTTTTACGAAACCGGTGCATCTTCACCCTTCGAAAAGCTTTCCGGAAAAGATATATCTTATAACAATTTATTGGATATAGACTCTATTCTCGCCATTATTAAAGATTTCGACGGAAATAAAACAAACGGTTTTTTTTCCGCGATAGTTAAACATACAAACCCCTGCGGTGCGGCGCTCAGCGGCATTTCTTTGAAAGACGCCTTTATTAGAGCCAGGAAAACCGATGAAATATCTTCCTACGGAGGGATAATCGGCTTCAATAAAAAATTGGACGAAGAAACTGCGGCGGAAATCAAACCATTTTTCGTCGAAATAATTTTAGCTCCTGAATATTCTAAGGAAGCGTTAAAAATATTGGAATCCAAAAAAAATACTATAATAATAAGATATAACAACGATTTTATCCATAGCAACCAAGAACGGCTGTATTTCAGGAGCGCTTCGGGCGGAATCCTAGTACAGGAAAAAGACGATATTCCCGACGATACGTCCAGTTTTAAAACGGTAACCGTCGTTAAAATGCATGAGCAGATTTTAAACGACCTTATATTTGCATGGAAAATAGCCAAGCACGTCAAATCAAACGCTATAGTATATGCAAAAGACGGGGCTACGGCAGGCATAGGAGCCGGACAGATGTCGAGAATAGACAGCGCAGTCTTTGCCCGCGAAAAAATGAAAAACGCCTTCGGCGAAATAAAAGAATTCGTTATGGCGTCGGACGGTTTTTTCCCTTTTAAGGATTCCGTGGAATATGCGTCGGAAATAGGCGTAAACGGCATAATACAGCCGGGAGGCTCTATCAGGGACGACGAGGTTATAGAAGCGGCTAATAAATTTAATATTCCTATGATTTTTACCAATATAAGACATTTTAAGCATTAATGAAATAATATCTAAACTAAACGATAGAAATAATCTAAATGAAAATACTTGTTATCGGCTCCGGCGGAAGGGAAAATGCCATAGTCTCGGCTATTAAAAAATCGGAAAAAAATACGGAAATATTCTGCGCCCCAGGAAACGGCGGAACGGCGGAAATAGGCGTAAACATTCCGCTTAAACAGGATGACATTAAAGGGCTTCTTTCTTTTGCCTTGGAAAATAAAATAGACTTAACGGTAGTAGGTCCCGAAATTCCGCTGTCTCTTGGCATAACCGATGAATTTACCGCGGCTGGATTAAAAATATTCGGCCCCGACGGTAAGGCATCCCAGCTGGAGTCGTCAAAAAAATTCGCTAAAGATTTTCTTAAAAAATATAATATTAAAACTGCCGGATATGAATCATTTACTGATTTTCAAACCGCCGAAAATTTCGCAAGACAAAAAATCCATCCGTTAGTTATCAAGGCTAGTGGGCTTGCCGCCGGAAAAGGAGTTTTTATTTCCGAAAACCCGGAAGAATCGGAAAATATACTTGACTCTATTTTTAATGGAAAAATATTCGGAAAAAGCGGTGAAACCGTCGTAATAGAAGATTACGTTGAAGGTTTCGAACTGTCCTATATGATAGTTACCGACGGAACTACATATAAGCCTTTAATTACAAGCATGGATTACAAAAAAATCGGGGACGGCGACATTGGAGAAAATACCGGCGGCATGGGTGCCGTTACGCCAAATCCCTACGTTTCCGAAGTACTTGTTAATAAAATAAATAAAACCGTTATAGAGCCTGCTCTCGAAGGACTTAAAAAAGAAGGGATAAAATATAAGGGGATACTTTATGCCGGACTTATGATTAAAGGCGATGAAATTTTCGTTCTCGAATTTAACGTAAGGTTCGGTGACCCTGAAACGCAGGCTATACTTATAAGGCTCGAATCCGACATAGTAGATTTGTTTTTAAGCGTAATAAACGAAAATTTAAAAGACCATGAATTAATTTTCGACGATAATAAATCGATATGCCTCGTCCTCGCTTCGGGCGGATATCCTAAAGATTATAAAACAGGATACGAAATTTTTTTCGATAAAGAACTCCATAGCTCCGGCCTGATTAGCGAAACCGGCGCCGAATACTATATTTTTCATGCCGGAACAAAAAAAATAGACGGAAAATATTTCACGGACGGAGGCAGGGTTCTGAATATATGCGCAAAAGGAGAAGGCGCGGAAACAGCCGATATAGCATATGTTATCGCAGATAAAATTAATTTTGAAAATAAATACTACAGAAAAGATATAGGAAAAATTTATGTCCGCCCATAAATTAAAACCGCAGGTATTAATAAATCTCTCGGCTAGTATTTTTATGGGCGTTTTTGCCCAGCTGCTGATGAAATACGGCATGCTCGAATTAAAAAGAACCGCTGTTCGGAACCTGAGCCTGCATCCTTCGCCGCAGTCCGCGATATCCTATAAATATATCGCTTTCGTTAAAATTATAAAATTTTTATTTATTATTTTTACTGATAAATTCGTTGCTGCCGGAATAATTCTATATTTAATATCGATGTTTTTCTGGATAAAAGTGTTATCTAAAATAGACCTGTCGGTCGCTTATCCGTTTGTGAGCATCGGCATAATTATAACCGTGATACTTGCCGCTTTAACGCTCGGAGAGCCGGTCCCCCTTATGAGGTGGCTCGGAATATTTATAACGCTTTGCGGAGTTTACGTTATAGTTTCTTCACACGAGGAAACGCCGGAAAATAAAAAAATAGATAAGAAAAAATGAAATATGGTTAAGATTTACGGCGAAGCCGAGCTTGACGAAAAAGATTACCGCGATATAGGTAAACATTTAAAATCATCCGGCATAATAATATACCCTACCGAAACTTCTTATGCTATAGGAGCGAATGCTTTAGATAATTCAGCGGTCCGGCAAATTTATGAATTAAAAGTAAGAGGCGCCGGCAAACCTCTTCCTGTTTTGGTTAGGGATTTGAATATGCTGGTAAATATCGCCGAGCTGAATAGGAGGGAAGAAAACGTAATATCTAAATTTTGGCCGGGGCCGCTTACGATTATTTTTGATTTAAAATCTAAAAAGCCTGCCAAAAATTATTTATTTACGGCTGGTTCTAATTCCGTCGGAGCCAGGATTTCACCCTATCCTTTTGCCGCTAATCTGTTTAAAGAAATAGATTTTCCTTTAGTATCGACGAGCGCAAATGTCTCAGGTAAAGAAAATTTTTCCGATTTCAACGAATTAAACGAAAAATTTTTAAGCCGCCTGCCGGACTTAAAAATTTTAGCCGTAAACGGAGGCTTACTTTCCGGAGGCTCATCCACTATAATAAAGTTTAAGAAAAAAAATATAGAAATAATACGCGAAGGAGATAACAATATCAAAAAAAAACTTATATGTTCGATAAAAAATAAAGAATAAACTAAATCCTTAATTTTCCGTATTACGCATTTTACATAAAAATTAAGAAAGAGGAGGATATATGGAAAAAAACGCGGATATTCTAGGAATAATAGGCGGCAGCGGATTATACCGGATGGACGGGCTGAAAAACGTCAGGGAGGAATCGGTAAACACCCCCTTTGGAAACCCTTCCGATAAACTCGTATTCGGGGAAATAGACGGAAGAAAATTAGCGTTTCTGCCGAGGCACGGCAAAGGGCATAAAATACTGCCCTCAGAAATAAATTACGCCGCTAATATTTATGCCCTGAAAGTTTCCGGCGTAAAAAAAGTAATCTCGGTAAGCGCGGTAGGCAGCCTTAAAAAAGAGATTAAACCCGGAGATATGGTCATAGTTGACCAGTTTTTCGATTTTACGAAAAACAGAAAAAGCACTTTTTTCGGAGACGGCATTGTAGCACATGTTTCTATGGCAGAGCCGGTCTGTCCTTATCTGCGCGGAATCGTCACGGACTCGTGCAAATCCCTAGATATTCGGCACCATAACGGCGGTTCTTACTTATGCATAGAAGGCCCTCAGTTTTCTACAAAATCGGAGTCTCTTTTTTATAAAAATCACGGCTTCGACGTAATCGGCATGACTAACGCCACCGAAGCCAAACTCGCGAGGGAAGCGGAGCTGTGCTATGCAACGATAGCTATGGCAACGGATTACGACTGCTGGCACGAGGAAGAAGACAACGTTAACGCTGATATGATTATTAAGATACTTCTGGAAAATGCAGAAAAAGCAAAAAATATCATTAAAGAGTCTATAGGCAAAATCGATTTCGCGCATAACGAATGCGGCGTGGACGGAGGCGGCAAAAACATATGCGGATGCGGTTTGTCTCTGCAAAAATCCGTAGTTACGGCAAAAAAAGACGTTCCTGAGGAAACGCTGAAAAAATTGTCTATATTCAATTTATACGATTAAATAATTAACGACAAGAGGATTAATTTTATGGATGTTTTAATCTTAACCGGTTCTAAAAACGATTTGGGCGATATAGACGGTGCTGTTCAAATGCTTAAAAAATTCGAAGTTTCTTGTGAACTGCATATTTCATCGGCGCACAGAACTTTAAAAAGAACCGTAGAACTCGTAGAATCCGCAGAAAAAAAAGGTGCAAAAGTCATAATCGCCGCCGCAGGTATGAGCGCCCATCTTCCGGGCGTCGTTGCGGCTATGACTATTCTTCCCGTAATAGGCGTTCCGCTTAACGCCTCCGCCCTCAACGGATTAGACAGCCTTATGTCTATAGTCCAAATGCCGGGCGGAATACCGGTCGCTACGACGGCAATAGGCAAAAGCGGATGCGTTAACGCCGCCCTTTTAGCCGTATCTA
>JAJYYS010000062.1 GCA_021800745.1 bacterium | reverse complement strand
GAGTTTTTAAAGAAATACTGGACCATAATAAAGCTGTTAGAGATTATATGGATATATGCGTTCGATGCGGAGCATGTACCGATAAATGCCAATTTTTCCTCGGAACGGCAGACCCGAATAATATGCCCGTTCAAAGGCAGGAGTTAATGAGGAAGGTTTACAGATATTATTTTACTCCGTCCGGCTTCTTTAAGAGCCTTTCAAACGCGCAGGAACTGACCGAAGAAGTTTTGAAAGAATGGTACACTTATTTCTGGCAGTGTTCCGAATGCAGAAGATGTTCTCTATATTGCCCTTACGGCATAGATACCGCAGAAATTACTATGGCTGCGCGTCAGATTATGGATTCTATAGGTCTCGGACAAAAGTACACGACGGAAGTTATCCATAAGGTTTTTAAAACTGGAAATAATATTGGTATACCGCCTGCCGCATTAAGAAACACACTCGACGACCTGGAAGAAGAAATTGAGGAAGAAGGCGGAAAGGGTGTTAAAATACCTATGGACGTCGAAGGCGCAGAAGTTTTATTGGTTCCGCCGTCTGCTGATTTTTTTGCCATGCCGCATATGGAATCATTGAAGGGGTATGCAAAAGTGTTTCATAAGGCAGGCATAAGCTATACTGTTTCCTCATATGCTTCGGAAGCCGGTAATTTCGGAAAATTCATAGGCAGCTATCAAAATACTAAAGAAATAAATAAAAGAATATGGGACGAGGCAAGAAGGCTTAAAGTAAAAAGAGTTATAATAGGCGAATGCGGCCATGCCTGGAGAGCGGCTTATATGTATTCTAATACTATGAACGGGCCGTTTGATTTTCTAGACAGCAAATATAAACAGCCAACCCATATTTGCGACTTTACTTTAGGCTTAGTTAAGGACGGAGTAATAAAACTTGACCCTTCCGCAAACGACGACAAGGTAGTCACGTTTCATGACTCCTGCAATGTGGCAAGAGGTTCCAGAATAGGCGACGTCGTAGGAGGGCAGTTTACGATACCGAGAGAGCTAATCAAAGCCGCCGCAAATAAGTTTGTGGAGTTAAGAGAAGGTACGACTAAGGAAAGCACTTATTGCTGCGGTGCAGGCGGAGGTTTATTGACCGAAGAAGTTATGAACGTCAGGCTTGCGGGTTCTATGCCGAGAATGCAGACGGTAAAAGAAGCGGTTGACAATCACGGTGTTAATTTTTACGCCCTTATATGCGCAATCTGCAAAACCCAGTTTACAAAGGTATTTCCTCTATATGGATTAGACGAAGAAATGGTGGGCGGAATACATCAGCTTGTAAGCAACGCTATAATAATGTAAATAAAAAAAGGAATAAAAGTCTCGCAATAAAGGTGTACGATTTAAAATCGGACACCTTTATTGCAAATACGGCACAATCTAAATATGGAGCAATTAATAAATTAATAAGTTAATTTTGGAGGAGGGAATTAATGAAACTTGGCGTTCTTATTAAAGAAGGGCCTTATATGCATCAAGCCATGGATACCGCTTATAATTTTATTGTTGCGGCGATGGAGTCCGGGCATGAGATAACGGGCATATTTTTCTATAACGACGGTGTCTATAACAGATGTTCAACTTTAGAGCCGCCTAGAGACGAAAGAAATATTATGAAACTACTTTCGGAGCTTGAGCTCAAAGGCGTAAGATTAATAGTATGCGTTGCCGCAGGAAAAAGAAGAGGTATAGTTAACCAGACTGTTTGCAAGGTGGAAGAAATATCGGGTTTGGGTCAACTATTAGAGCTATGTATTACATCTGACAGAATGATAACATTTTAATTAAATTTAATTAAAAAATATATTTATTACGGGAGTAAATAAAATGTCGGAACAGGAAAAAACTAAGGTAATGTTTGTTTGCAGAACTGCTCCTTACGGAATGATTTATGAGCAGGAAGCTATAGAGGCGATGGTTATGTTCGGGGCATATGAGCAGGATATAAGCGTCAGTTTTATAGGAGACGGAGTCTTTTCTCTTAAAAAAGGTCAAGATACGTCGTTACTCGGAAAGAAAAATTTTTCTATGACGTATCCTATTTTAATAGACGATTTCGAGATTTCTCATATTTATGTCGAGAAAGAGTCTCTCGAAGAAAGAGGTATGGGAGTTGAAGATTTAATAACCGAAGTAGAGATTGTCGATAGAAATTCGTTAAAACAAAAAATGAATGATATGAAAGCGTTACTGCCTTTTTAAATAAACCGATAAAGGAGGAGAATAAAATTGCTGCACATAATTAAAAAATCGCCGTACGAATCTTCCGCTCTTAAGGACGCCGTAAGCTATATAGGGCAAAACGACGACGTAGTATTGCTGGTAGAGGACGGCGTATATGCCGTCAAAAAGGGCGGCAAATTTGAGGAATTATTAAAAAATTTGGCGCAAAAAAATAGCGTTTACTGTCTTCATGCGGATATAAAAGCCAGGGGAATACAAGAAAGCGAAATATTGGAAAATATTAAAGTCATAGATTACAAAGGATTTGTAGAAAAAGTAGTAGAGCATAATCCTATGACCTGGTCTTAAAAATAGTTGTTGACATTTTGAAGAAATAATATTAAATATATTAGAATTAAATTAAAAATATAAAATGTTAAAATCCTAAATTCATTCTGGAGGGGCAATATGGCATTAGTAAATCCGCATGGTAAAGAAAAAAAATTAAAACCTCTGCTTTTGTCGGGCAATGAACTTAAAGATGCAAAAGAAAAGGCAAAAAATCTTAAAAAATTGCCTATGACTTCAAGGGAAACATCGGATTTAATAATGCTCGGCATAGGAGCATTTACTCCACTGGAAGGATTTATGGGGGAAAAAGACTGGCAGGGTGTAGTGGATAATTACACTATGGCAGACGGAACGTTCTGGCCGATACCGATTACCCTTTCCGCCACAAAAGAATTATCGGACGAAATTAAAATCGGAGAGGAAGTTGCGCTTGTCGATTTTGAGACCTCAGAAATTATAGGAATAATTGCCGTATCCGAAAAATATTCCATAGACAAGGCGTATGAGTGCCAAAAAATATTTAAAACGACCGATATGGAGCATCCCGGAGTTCAAAAGGTTATGGCCCAGGGAGACGTAAATATTGCGGGTAAAGTAAAGGTATTAAGCGAAAGCACTTATCCTGAAGAGTTCAAAGATATATATATGCGTCCTGCAGAAGTCAGAAAATTATTTGAAGAAAAAGGTTGGAACACCGTTGCGGCTTTCCAAACAAGGAATCCTATGCACCGCTCGCATGAATATCTTGCAAAGGTTGCGGTCGAAACTACAGACGGCGTTCTTATACACCAGCTAGTCGGCAAATTGAAACCAGGCGATATTCCAGCCAATGTAAGGGCCGTTGCCATCAATACTTTAATAGATAACTATTTCGTCAAAAATACGGTCGTTCAAGCCGGTTATCCTATGGAAATGAGATATGCTGGACCTAGAGAAGCCCTCCTGCATGCCGTTTTCAGGCAGAATTACGGCTGTTCCCATCTTATTGTCGGAAGAGACCATGCCGGAGTCGGCGACTACTACGGGCCTTTCGATGCCCACAAGATATTCGACGAAATCCCAAAAAACGCTCTTGAACTAAAACCTTTAAAAATGGACTTAACATTTTACTGCCATAAGTGCGATGGTATGGCATCTACCAGAACATGCCCTCATCCTAAAGAAAACAGGCTGACATTAAGCGGTACGATGCTTAGAAAACTGTTGTCAGAAGGACAGGAAGTCCCCGACCATTTCTCGAGACCGGAAGTTTTATCTATATTAAAAAACTATTACGCTTCTCTTGCCAAAGAAGACAAAGTAGAAATTAAACTTCACAAAGCGGCTAAAGGAGAAATTTAATTTCTGTTATAAACCGGATTAATTTTATATTATTTCGCTTAAGATGCGGATAATATATCTTTTTATATATAAAAATAATATATTAATGAGGAGGTATGAAAATGCCAAGTTTTGTGATTACGGAAAAATGCGACGGTTGTAAGGGAAGGGATAAGACTGCATGCCAGTATATCTGTCCTAACGACCTCATGGTTCTTAACAAGGACATTATGAAGGCTTACAACCAGGAGCCTGACCAGTGTTGGGAATGTTACAGCTGTGTTAAAATTTGTCCTCAGTCTGCCATAGAAGTGAGAGCATATCAGGATTTTGCTCCTTTAGGTTCTTCGGTTATTCCTATGCGCGGTTCGGATTCTATTATGTGGACGGTCAAATTCAGAAACGGAAAAATTAAAAGGTTTAAGTTTCCTATAAGGACTACTCCGGAAGGCGGTATCGACCCATATCAGGGGATTGCCGAAGTTAATCAGGGGAATTTAAAAGACGAACGTTTATGCGATGAAACTGGGATAGAACTTACCGCTCCGAAGAAATAATCGATAAAAACGCTGACAGCGTTTTTATTTTTATTTAATTAAAATAATTTATAAATTGCGAGGATAAATTGTTATGGCTGAAATGAAAGGTTCAATGACAAGTACCGACGTTTTAAACAACTATACTATAGAAGAAATTAGTACCGACATATTAATAGTCGGCGGCGGTATGGTGGGATGCGGAGCCGCATTCGAAATAAAAAAATGGGCGCCTAAAGATATGAAGATAACGATGGCGGAAAAAGCTTCAATCGAAAGAAGCGGCGCCGTAGCTATGGGATTATCCGCTATTAATACTTATTTGGGAGATAATACACCGGAAGATTACGTCAAACACGTCGCTAACGACCTTATGGGTATAGTAAGGGAAGACCTTATTTACGATACAGGCAGACACGTGGATTCAACCGTCCAGCTTTTTGAAAAATTCGGTCTCCCGATATTCAAAGAAGACGAAGAAGATACAAGGTCTATTGCAGAAGGCGCGAGACCCCTCAGAGCAGGCAGATGGCAGATAATGATTCACGGAGAATCTTATAAGGTATTAGTTGCGGAAGCCGCAAGAAAAGCTCTCGGCGAAGAAAACATATTAGAAAGAGTATTTATAACAGAGCTACTTATGGACGAAAAGCATGAAAACAGGGTTGCCGGTGCAATAGGTTTCAGCTTAAGAGAAGCCAAGATTTATATATTTAAAGCTAAAGCAGTAATTATGGCTTGCGGAGGAACAGTCAACGTTTTCAGGCCAAGGTCTCAGGCGGAAGGCATGGGAAGAACATGGTATGCCATATGGAATGCCGGTTCTACTTACGCTATGGGCTATCAAGCCGGAGCGGAAATGACCACCATGGAAAACAGATTCGTTCCAAACAGATTTAAGGACGGCTATGGTCCGGTAGGAGCATGGTTCACGCTCTTTAAATCAAGAGTTATAAATGCCCACGGAGAGGATTATATGCAGAAATGGGGACATATGTTGAAAGATTATGCCCCTTACGGACTTGCAAAGGTTCCTGCGACGTGCCTATGGAACCACGTTATGCTTAAAGACTGGATGGAAGGAAACGGACCTTTCTATATGAATACGTCCGGCGCTATGAAAACGCTTTTCGAAACCCTTCCGGAAAAGAGAAAGAAATCGCTCGAAGCCGATGCTTGGGAAGATTTCCTTGACATGACTGTTGCGCAGGCTGGATTATGGGCTGCAATGGATATAGATCCGGGTGAAACAAACTCCGAAGTTATGCCTACCGAGCCTTATTTTTTAGGTTCTCATTCGGGAGCATGCGGAATGTGGGTTTCAGGTCCTGAAGATATTGCTCCAAAAGAATATCAGTGGGGTTATAACCGTATGACGACCGTAAACGGTCTTTTCACGGGCGGAGACGGTGTTGGAGCGTCCGGTCATAAATTCTCTTCCGGTTCATACGTCGAGGGAAGAATTGCAGCAAAATCTGCCGTAAGGTTTGTATTGGACGACTCCGGCTATACGCCTACGGTTCATACCGACAATAAAACTCTTGCCGAAAAAGTATATGGACCTATGATTACATTTGAGAAATTTAAAGATTATTCGACAGAGCCTAATGTAAACCCGAACTATATCAGACCCAGACTTTATTTATTCAGATTAAATAAGCTTATGGATGAATATGTTGCCGGAACATCTACGTTCTACAGGACAAGCGAAGCCAGTCTCTTAAGAGGATTAGACCTTTTAAACAGATTAAAAGACGATGCTCCGAAACTTGCTGCGGCAAACCTGCACGAGCTTATGAGGGCATGGGAAAATTACCACAGATCGATAGTCGGAGAACTCCATTTAAGACACGTATTGTTCAGAGAAGAAACAAGATACCCCGGCTTCTATTACAGAACCGACCATCCGAATCTTGACGAACAGAACTGGAAGTTATTCGTTAATTCAAAACTGAATAAGGCAACCGGTCAGCCGGAATTATTCAAGAAGCCGTATATCGAAATAGTTCCGAAGAACTAAAGATTAAAGGTTTATCTGCAATAATCAATAAAAATTATGTATCTTTCCCCTCCTCATTTTATTGAGGAGGGTTTTAATTATTAAATAATAGTTAGTCGCAATATTCGTCTTATTTTATATTAATTAAAAACTTAGCAATGGAGATTTAAAGTTGAGCGAGTTAAAGAATGAAAATCCCGTATTAATAATAGGCGGAGGTCACAGCGGCGTTTCGGCCGCGCTTGAAATTACGGAAGCCGTCAATAAAAAAATATATATAATAGAAAAAAAATCGTATATAGGCGGCAGAGTTCTCCAGATGTATAAGTATTTTCCAAAGCTGTGTCCGCCGTTCTGCGGATTCGAAATAAATACAAAGAGGATTAAGTCTTCCGCCGATAACAATATAAATTTTTTAGTTTCGTCGGTAGTAGAAGAAATAAATAAGGAAAAAGACGAAACGGGATATAGAGTTAAAATTCGTCAAAAGCCACAATATATAAATGATAATTGCACTGTTTGCGGCGAATGTGCAAAGGTCTGTCCGGAGGATAGGCCAAACGATTTCAACTATGGTATGGATACGACTAAAGCCATATATATGCCGGCTATATCTACATTTCCATTAAAATATTCGGTAGATGATAATTACTGCAAGTTTTCGTCATGCAAAAAGTGCGAAGAAGCTTGCAAATATGACGCAATCAATCTTAATGCCAAAGAAAACATAATAGAACTGAAGGTTTCGGATATTATTTTTGCTACCGGCTGGAAGCCTTATAATGTAGAAAAATTAGAAAACTTAGGTTTTGGAAAATTTAAAAACGTTATCACTAATGTAATGATGGAAAGGCTTGCCGCAGATAACGGTCCTACAGGCGGGAAAATTTTGAGGCCGTCCGATAATAAGGAAGTAACTAACGTTGCATTTATACAGTGTGCAGGATCCAGAAACGAAAACCATCTTCCGTACTGTTCGGCGATATGCTGTATGGCATCGTTAAAACAGGCTCTTTATTTGAGGGATAAAACCCCGGGTTCTTCCCCTACTATTTTCTATATAGATTTAAGAACCCCTGGAAGATACGAGAATTTCCTAAATAAAGCGCAAATCGATAAAAATATTAAATTTAACAAAGGTGTCGTGGGAAAAATATCTGAAGACCATGCTACCGGCGACTTGCTGTTAGACGTTGAAGACATGCTTTCCGGCAAAAAGAACAAATTCAGGGCTGAAATGGTAGTTCTGGCGGCCGGTATGTATCCGAATATTAAGGATGATTTAAAAGAAATTAAAATTGACGGCGATATAAAAATAGATATAGACGAAAACGGATTTATATTTAACGAGAACTATGAAGAAGGCATCTTTTCAGCCGGGGTAGCAAAGTTTCCTTTAGATGTTTATATGTCCGGTCAATCGGCTACATCCGCGGCGCTTTCGGTGATTCAGCATAACGCAAAAATATAAAAAAGTTCAACATACAGAAAAAAGATATATTTGATGAGGAGTTAAAATGGATAATAATTTAGGGATTTATATATGTTCCGGTTGCGATATAGGGAAAAGCCTTAATATTGAAAGATTAGTCAATACGGCAAAAGATTCCAATAAACCTTTAGTATGCATAAGCCATGAATTTCTTTGCGGGACGGAAGGCGTAAATCTCATAAAAAACGATATTGCCGAAAAAAAGATAAATAAATTAGCTATAGCCGCATGTTCAATGCGTGCGAAACAGGATGTTTTCAATTTTGACCCTCTTACTATACACACGGAAAGAGTTAATCTTAGGGAGCATGTAATTTGGATAAGCCCTCCGAACGACAACAATACCCAGCTTCTTGCGGAAGATTATATAAATATGGGCGCTTCTAAGGCTAAAAAAGCTGCGTTTCCAGAACCGCTTATCCAGGATTTAAACAAAACCGTTCTTGTAGTTGGAGGCGGAATAACAGGGCTCAATGCTGCGATAAATTCGGCGAAAGCAGGTTACGAAGTCGTTCTGGTCGAAAAAAAATCTAATCTTGGCGGCTTCCCGTATTCAAAATATAAAAAATGGGAAACAAAACCGCCTTTCGAAAAGAATATCTGGATAAAAGAAGGATTAGACGAACTTATAAGCCAGGTGGAAAGTTCTAAAAAAATTAAAATTTATAAAAATTCAAAAATAAAGTCCGTATCTGGAGCTCCAGGAAAGTTTAACGTCGAGATAGAGCCTACCGACAAAGATAATGCGGCTGAAGTTGTAAATGAAACTGTCGGTTCCATTGTAGCGGCTACCGGATGGAAGCCCTACGAAGCAAAAAAACTGGATTATTTAGGATACGGCTTGACGCCGGACATATTAACGAACGTCGAACTTGAAGAATTATATTCGGAACTTTCAGAGAACGGTAAATCCGAAAGTTTTACGGTCAAAAGAAAATCTAATGGTTCGGCGGTAAAATCTATCGCATTTATTCAGTGCGCCGGTTCAAGAGACGAAAATCATCTGCCGTACTGCTCGACGGTTTGCTGTATGTCTTCTCTTAAAGAAGCGGCATTGATAAGAAAAAATAATCCGGACGCAAATGTTTATATAATATATAAAGACATAAGGACGCCCGGCGAATATGAAAATTTTT
>JAJYYS010000061.1 GCA_021800745.1 bacterium | reverse complement strand
AATGGAGGATATTTTAAGGACTGCGGGAACTGGGGTTGAGTGGTTAAGCAGGCTAAATTATTTAAAAGAATTAATTGATATGTTAAAATTAAGAAAAAGTGGTAAGTATGTTCGTACCACGTGCCCAATCCCGATTTAGAAATTTTTATATTATGGGTTACCTGAATTACTTAATAATGTCATTGGAATTTATTTAAATAGTTTCTAAATCGGGATTTGAGGCAATTAATTTGATTTCAAAATAATAACGCAATATGCTATAATTTTCTCAATATGGAACATCATACTCATTCCCATGACCGCCCGTTAAATTTAAACGGCGAATCTTTTAAAACCGAAAAGAGCTTAAAATTCGCTTTTTTGCTTACTCTCGTTATACTGATTATTGAATTTAGCGGAGCTTTAATATCAAAAAGCATGGCTCTGTATTCGGAATCAGGACATGTTTTAGTCGATGCGTCCTCGCTTCTTTTGGCGTGGTTCGCGCAAATTCAGGTTAGAAAAAGTCCTTCGGAAAAAAATACTTACGGCTACCACAGGATTGGAATACTCGCCGCGCTCTTAAATTCGCTTTTGCTTATTATATTGTCTTTCATATTGATTTATGAAAGTTATCTAAGGCTTGTGCATCCCGAAAAAATTAATTCCGGCATTATGATTATTTTCCCGTTTATAAGCCTTTTTATAAACGCCGTCATAGGAATAAAATTACATAAAGGCATCGAACATAATTTAAACCTTAAAAGCTCCTTTTTCCATATACTTGGAGACTCTTTAGTTTCTGTTTCTATTATAGCGGGCGGAATAATTATATATTTCACGGGAATTTATTATATAGACCCGGTCATCGGCTTAATAATATCGCCTCTTATCGCGGTAGGGGCATTCTCCGTAATAAACGAAACGATAAACATACTGCTGGAAGGCGTTCCGAAAGAAATCGATTTTACTTCGGTAAAGGACGAAATACTTAAAACGCCCGGCGTAAAAAACGTCCACGACCTTCACATATGGAGCATGTCAAAATCTTTTAAACTGTTAAGCGCGCATATTCTTGTAGAAGAAACAGCGGTTAAATCATCCGATATCTGTTGTATTATAAATAATATTCAGGAAACCCTCGCGGAAAAATTTAACATAAACCATGTGGTGATTCAGCCTGAATTAGCCGTTTGCAGTATGGTTGACGGTTTTTGCATTCATAAAAATTTATAATCACGGTTTATTTTTTGCTTGAATTTATTTTATAAATGTGTAAAATATCTATAACGTATAAAAACTTAACATAGAATACATTACAGATGAGGGTTATAGCATCC
This sequence comes from bacterium, assembly GCA_021800745.1. The sequence continues at coordinate 7,855 of JAJYYS010000061.1, read as the reverse complement.
GAAGAAATTTCAAACGCCGTTAAAAATTTAATAATTAATTCAAGCGTTAACTTGCCTGAGGACACTTATAAAAGTCTAAAACAGGCTTTTGAAAAAGAGATTTCGGGTTCGGGAAAAACAGTTCTAAGTCAAATATTGTTAAATGCCGAGGTTGCGAAAACCGAATTAAAGCCTCTATGTCAAGATACCGGACTTGCAGTGTTTTTTGTCGAGGTCGGAAAAGACGTTGCGGTCGGCGGCAAAAATTTAACCGATGCAATAAACGACGGAACAAGAACGGGTTATGCGGAAGGCTTTTTAAGAAAATCGACCTGCGATCCGCTTTCAAGAAAAAATATCGGCGACAATACTCCAGCTATAATACATTATGAATTTACGGATGGAGACAAAATTAGGATAATGTATGCGGCAAAGGGCGGCGGCAGCGAAAATATGAGCAGATTAAAAATGATGCGCCCTTCCGACGGAAAAGACGGGGTCATAGATTTTGTCGTCGAAACAATGCGTGAAGCAGGACCCAACCCATGCCCCCCGAATATCGTAGGCGTCGGTATAGGAGGCAATTTTGAAAGGTCTGCCATTATTGCGAAAAAAGCTCTTTTTAGAAAATTGGGGGTAAAAAACAGCGACCCCGAATTAGCCGAAATAGAAAGTATTATCTTTGAAAAAGCAAATAATATAGGCACCGGTCCTATGGGTTTCGGCGGAATTTGCACCGCTCTAGGCGTTCATATAATTAAAGAACCGTGCCATATTGCCAGTTTTCCGGTGGCGGTTAATATCGAATGCCATTCGCACAGGCATTCCGAAATTACGATATAATACCATGGACAAAATAAAAATAACTGCTCCGCTATCGGATGATATTATATTAAAACTTAAAACCGGCGATGAAGTTTTAATCAGCGGAACAATATATACCGCAAGGGACCAGGCGCACTTCAGATTAGTTAAACTGATAGAAGATAATAAATCTCTGCCTTTTAATCTTCAAGGACAGATTATCTATTACGTCGGGCCTACTCCGGAAAAACCGGGGGAGGTTATCGGCTCGGCAGGTCCTACTACAAGTTATAGAATGGATAAATATGCGCCTATTCTTATAAAAAACGGCTTAAAAGGCATGATAGGAAAAGGTAAAAGGTCCGCCGAAGTAAAAGAGGCTATTAAAAAATATAAGGCCGTATATTTTGGAGCGATAGGCGGGGCGGGAGCGTTAATATCGAAAACCATTAAATCAAGTATGGTAATCGCATATGACGACCTTCTTTCCGAAGCCGTCCGCCGGCTTACCGTAGAAGATTTTCCGGCTATCGTCGTTAACGATGTTTACGGCGGCGACCTTTACGAAGAAGGAAGACAAAAATACGAAAACAAATATAATAAGTAATACAATAAAACGGGAACTGTTATGGATATTCACGAATACCAAGCTAAAGAACTTTTAAGCAAACGCGGGGTAAAAACCCTGCGGTCTATTTTATGCCATAAACCGGAAGAAGTTTACGATGCTTATAAAAGCTTGCTTTCTACGGTAGCCGTCGTAAAGGCTCAGGTTCATGCCGGCGGCAGAGGTAAGGGCGGCGGAGTTAAAATTGCCAAATCGGCGGATGAAGCTAAATCTATAGCCGAAAAAATGCTCGGAATGAATTTGGTCACTGCCCAGACGGGAAAAGAAGGCAAGACGGTTAGAAAGGTTTTGGTTGAAGAAGGCGCCGAAATAATAAAAGAATTTTATTTATCCCTTACGATAGACAGGAAAAATGCGGGAATAGCCTTTGTCGTCAGTGCCGAGGGCGGGATGGAAATAGAGGAAGTTTCCAAAAACAATCCCGAAAAAATTTTGACTGTTTCGATTAATCCTTTATACGGATTAAAACCCTACCATATACTTGAAATATCTTTATTCTTAGGAATAGATAAAAATCTTCACGGCGGATTCTCCAAACTTATCAATCTTTTATACGGCGCTTTTATGGGCGAAGATATGTCGATGCTGGAAATTAACCCTTTAATACTGACCGGTTCCGGCGAATTTATACCGCTTGACGCAAAAATAATTTTAGACGATAATGCGGATTTCAGACATCCTGCCTTTAAAGATTTAATCGACGAAAACGAAGAGGAACCGCTTGAAGTGCAAGCCAAAAGCGTAGGTTTAAATTATATCAAGCTGGACGGAAACGTCGGGTGCATGGTAAACGGAGCCGGTCTTGCAATGGCTACTATGGATACTATCAAAGAGTTCGGTGCGACTCCGGCAAACTTTTTAGACGTCGGAGGAACTGCCGACAGCAAGAGGGTAGAAACGGCATTTAACATTCTTTTGTCGGACAAAAACGTAAAAGGAATATTCATAAATATTTTCGGCGGAATAGTTAAATGCGATATGGTTGCGGAAGGCGTAGTATCGGCTGCAAAAAATATCGGATTAAAACTTCCCGTGGTCGTAAGGCTTGAAGGCACCAATGCCGATATAGCCGCTAAAATAATCGAAAATTCCGGAATGAATTTCGTTTCCGCAAGCAGTCTTGCGGACGGAGCGCAAAAAATTTCAAAAATCGTTAACGGCTAATTTAATTTATTAAAGGATTAATTTTATGAGTATTCTCGTAAATAAAAATACCAACGTTCTTGTTCAGGGAATAACCGGAAAAGAAGGTTCCTTTCATGCCCAAAAGTGCATTGAATACGGAACTAAAATTATAGCCGGGGTAACGCCTTTTAAAGGCAAAACGTTATTCAACGATTCTATTCCGGTTTACAATACGATAAAAGAGGCAAAAAAAGAATGTAGGATAGACGCCACAATGATATTCGTTCCCGCAGGTTTTGCGGCGGCAAGCGTCATCGAAGCCGTCGAAGCCGAAATTCCTTTAATAGTATGTATCACGGAAGGGATACCGGTTATGGATATGCTTAACGTCAAAGCGGCGCTTAATTGCTCAAAATCTATTATGATAGGTCCTAACTGCCCCGGAATTATTACCGCAGATGAATGTAAAATCGGCATAATGCCCGGGTTTATTCACAAAAAAGGGAGCGTCGGGGTCTTATCGAGAAGCGGCACTCTGACGTATGAAGCGGTTAATCAACTGACCAAAGCCGGTTTAGGCGAAACTACCTGCATAGGCATAGGCGGCGACCCGATAATAGGTTCTCCTTTTATAACGTTTTTAAAAAAGTTCGAGGACGACCCTGAAACAAAAGCCGTAGTTATGATAGGGGAAATCGGCGGAACGGCAGAGGAAGAAGCATCGGATTTTATTAAAAACAATATGAAAAAGCCGGTAATAGGGTTTATAGCGGGGAAAACAGCTCCCGCCGGTAAAAGAATGGGGCATGCAGGCGCAATAATTTCGGGCGGCAAAGGTACGGCATCGGAAAAACTTAAAACTTTGGAAATGAACGGTATATATATCGCCGACAACCCTTCGGTCATCGCGGAAACGACTAAAAAAGCTTTGAATTTATAAAACTAATGTTATTTTTTAATTAATTTAATTAAATATTTTAGTAGGAGGCTGATGTGCCTGAAAAAGATAATAAAAATTCAAATAACTCAACGGCTACGCTAACAAATTATAATGTATGCGATGGCATAGAAACGGAAATCAAAACAAAGAATAATATTACTATAAAAGAAGTTTCGGGAAAAGGCAAAAAAGAAGACGTTAAAATTGACATTATCGTTAACTACTGCAAAGGTTGCGAGATCTGCGTGGCATTCTGTCCCGAAGGAGTCCTTGTAATGAATAAAGAGGTGGCGGAGGTTATCGATATTTCTAAGTGCACAAAATGTAATATTTGCGAGTATCTTTGTCCCGATTTTTCAATTAGCGTAGAATAAAAAGTTAATAACGGAGGAATAATATGGCAATGAATAAAAATATAAAACTAATGCAGGGAAATGAAGCGGTTGCAGAAGGCGCTCTTATAGCCGGATGTGATTTTTTTGCCGGCTATCCCATAACGCCGTCAACAGAAATAGCAGAAATACTATCAAATAAACTTCCAAAAATAGGCAGGGTATTTCTTCAGATGGAAGATGAAATTGCCGCTTTAGGAGCGGTTCTCGGTGCGGCGCTGTGCGGCGCAAAAGCAATTACGGCATCGTCCGGCCCGGGTATCTCATTGAAACAGGAGCACATAGGTTACGCTTCTATGTGCGAAATTCCCTGCGTAATCGTAAATGTTATGAGGGGCGGTCCCTCAACCGGACTACCCACTCTTTCCGCTCAGAGCGATATTATGCAGGCAAAATGGGGCGTCCATGGAGACCATGCAATTATCGCTATCGTCCCTTCAAGCGTCAACGAATCTCTTTACGAAACAATAAGGGCATTTAATCTTGCCGTAAAGTACAGGACTCCCGTTATAATTTTAACCGATGAAATAATCGGACACATGAGAGAAAAGGTTGTAATTCCGGATAAAAACGATGTTGACATAATCGACGTTAAATTGCCGGACGTACCGCCTGAAAAATACAATCCGTATAATTTTACTTCAGGCAAAGTGACTCCGCTGGCTCCTATGGGAGAAGGATACCGTTATCATGTAACGGGCCTTATACACGGGGAAACCGGCTTCCCTTCCCAAAAAATAGATGTTATTCAAAATGCCGAAAATTGGCTTATAGATAAAATTTATAAAAACATTAAGGATATCGAAAAATTCGAGGAATTTCAAACGGAGGATGCCGATATTCTTATCGTCGCTTACGGCTCTACTTCAAGGTCTGCAAGACAGGCTATAACTATGGCACGGGCCGCCGGCATTAAAGCAGGAATGTTCAGGCCTATTACTATCTGGCCGTTTCCCGATGAACAGGTTTCAAATCTTTCGAAAAAGATTAAAAAAATTTTGGTTGTGGAAATGAATATGGGGCAGGTAATTTTAGAAGTTCAAAGAAATACCTGCGGAGCCAATGTGTATGGGTTAAATATCGCCAACGGCGAACCGATTACGCCCGACCAGATATATGCGAAAATAAAAGAAGTATCGCAACTTTAATTAATTTTTAACCTGAGTTAGGAGATTTAGCAAATGATAAAAACGAAATTTGATTACGATTATTATCTTCGAAAAAATACACTGCCGCATATCTGGTGCCCCGGTTGCGGAGACGGAATTATTCTTAAGGCGCTGTTAAGGGCTATTCATAAATGCGGCTATTCCAAGGACGAGGTAGTTATAACATCCGGCATAGGATGCGCTTCAAGACTTCCCGGATATGTAGATTTTAACACGATTCACACTACACACGGAAGAGCGCTGACATTTGCGATTGGAATCAAGATGTATAAGCCTAAGCTTAAAGTCATTACGATTTCCGGCGACGGCGATGCATTAGCGATTGGCGGAAACCATTTTATTCATGCCGCGAGAAGAAATATAGACATGACTTTAATCGTTTTTAACAACTACACATACGGAATGACGGGCGGACAATATTCCCCTACTCAGCCTTTAGACAGCTATTCGACTACCACGCCTTTCGGAAATATAGAATCTCCTTTCGACGTGTGCAATCTGGCGCAGGCCGCAGGAGCTACATGGGTCGGCCGTTCAACTTCATATCATGCCGTTCAGCTTGAAAAATTTATGGTCAATGCGCTGACTCATACAGGTTTTTCGGTACTCGACGTTATCACTAACTGCCATATTTCATACGGAAGGAGAAATAAAATGAAATCTCCGGTAGATATGATTAAATATCAAAAAGAAAAAGCGGTTGCCGCACGTTCGGCCGAAAACATATCTGCCGAAGAATTGGCGGGGAGATTTAAAACCGGAGTTTTGTTTGAAAAAACCGATAAACCGGAGTTCAGCTCGGAATATTATAAAAAAATGGAATCGATAAAAACAAAATAATTTAAAAGAGGGTAATCAAAATATGAGCGACAGAATTGAATTCAGGTTTTCAGGTTCCGGCGGTCAGGGATTAATATTGGCCGGAATTATACTGGCTGATGCGGCGGCAATTTATGAAAATAAAAATGCGATTCAAACCCAGTCTTACGGTCCCGAAGCAAGAGGGGGCTCAAGTAAATCCGAAGTAATCATATCGGACGACCCGATAGAGTATCCAAAAGCTACAAAGGTTGATTATATGGTTTCGCTGACTCAGGAATCCTTTAATAAATATATAAACGACGTTAAAGACGGCGGTATCGTTATAGCGGACAAAGAGCTTGTAACAGACTTATCAAAAGCAAAAGGGAAGCTGTATATGATAGATATGGTTAAATCCGCAAGGGAGGAACTGGGAAAGCTTTTAGGATTAAATATTATTGCACTGGGTGTTCTCGTTGAACTCTCCGGCATAGTTTCCCGCGATTCGATTGAACAGGCATTGATGAAAAGGGTACCTAAAGGATTTGAAGATTATAACAGGAAAGCCCTTGAAATCGGTTTTAAATTAGGAAAAGAAATCAAAAATAACAAATAAATAAAAAGGGGCTTATCTAATGACGGAGCAGACGCTTTCAATTATTAAACCGGACGGGGTCAAAAAAGGACTGTCGGGTAAAATTATTTCGATATTCGAAGAAAACGGCTTTGAAATTAAAGCCGTAAAAAAAGTTCACCTTACTAAAAAACAGGCTGAAGGTTTTTATTATATTCATAAAGAAAGGCCGTTTTTTAACAGTTTAGTCGCTTTTATGACAGAAGGTCCGATTATCCCAATAGTTTTATCCTGCGAAAACGCGATATTAAAAAATAGGGACATTATGGGCGCTACAAATCCTAAGGACGCCAAAGACGGCACCATACGAAAAATGTTTGCCGAAAGTATCGAAAGAAACGTCGTACACGGGTCGGATTCATTAGAATCCGCAAAATTTGAAATTCCATATTTTTTTAATGTTTTTGAAATATTATAAGATTGCCGAAAAATATTGAAAGATAAAGATACGGCTTCTATTATAAATCTGTTAGAAAAAAATTACGGCGATTTAAAACCTTTTTTAAACTTCAGCAACTCTTTTCAGCTTTTAATCGCCGTCGTTCTTTCCGCCCAGTGCACCGATAAAAGAGTCAATATAATAACGGATAATCTTTTTAAGCTATACGTTAAACCTTCCGATCTCGCAGAAAAAAAAATTGAAGAATTCGAAGAAGAAATTAAAACCTGCGGCATGTTTCGTAATAAGGCTAAAAATCTAATAAGGGCTTCAAAAATCCTTGCAGAAAAATATAACGATGCCGTTCCCGAAAATTTTGACGCCCTAATATCTCTTCCGGGCGTGGGAAGAAAATCGGCAAACGTCATACTCGGTACATATTTTAACGAAGCCCGGTTTCCGGTGGATACCCATGTTTTTCGGGTTGCAAACCGTATAGGCTTGGCAGATTCGAATACGCCGGAAAAAACCGAAGACGACCTGACCAAAATAATACCTTCAAGCCTGTGGATGAAAATGCACAGGTGGCTGATCCACCACGGAAGAACTTACTGTACCGCAAGAAACCCGAAATGCTCCGACTGCTTTTTAAAAGATTATTGCAATTATTATAAAACCTTAAATCGCCGTTAGAGACTATTGAAATTGTTTAAATATATAATAAAATTCTGGATTCCGGCTTTCGCCGGAATGACTTTGCCGGTATTTGGCATTCAACCAAACGGGTGTCATTCCGGCAAAAGCCGGAATCCAGAAAAATAAATTTCTAATGGTGATTTAAGGTAAAAATATAATATTTAAAACAAACGTGACATTATATAATGAACCAATAATTTAATACAACTTTTTAAAAATCTTACTTCCCTAATTATGAAAATTTAGTTAAAATTTTAATAGCCGGTACGGCTATTAAAAACAAAATAAATTTATATAAAAGGGGATGA
>JAJYYS010000060.1 GCA_021800745.1 bacterium | reverse complement strand
CTTTAAATTTCTTGCTTATGATGTTCGCAAAGCCGAGTATGGAAGTAAGCGGCGTCCTTAATTCGTGGGATACGGTGGATATGAAATCGGTCTTCATCATATCGACTTCTTTTTCTTTGGTGATGTCTCTTACGGTAACTACCACTCCCGCAAAAGCATCGGCGGCATAATCGTCTTTCAACAGGCTGTTTTCGATATCCAGATACATCGACGTCGCCGTAGCCTTGCATATTCTGCTTCCGCTAAGCTCAATTTCCTCGGTATAAATGTTTTTTTTGTTTATATCTCTGTTTAAAAATACTTTATTTATCAATTCATTCATTTTTTCGTCGAAAAGAACGGACAAATCCTCTACGAGTTCTTTTTCGTTAAAGCCGAACATAGATAAAAAAGCAAAATTATACGACGATATTTTTTTATGCAAGTTCACTACAAAAAGAGCGTCCGATAAACTGGAAACAATAACCGACGACTGGCTTTCCTGTCTTTTTCTTTCGTCTATATCCTGAAATATCCAGACGGAATCGGCGTTATCTAATTCGCCCGGACTGACGGATTTTCCGGTCAGAAGACACCAGAACTCCGAGCCGTCTTTTCTTTTGGCAATATATTCCACCTTATATTCAAGCCCGGCTCTTACCGTCGAGTATGCGCTCCTGCCTATTTCTTGAAAATCGCGGTCGGAACGGTAGCAAATTCTAGATAATTTTCCTATTAATTCATCGGGCGAATCGTATCCGAACATTTCGGCCATTTTTCTATTGACCAGAGCAAAATGCCTTTCCCTAACAAGCGTAATGCCGACCGAAGAATTATTGAGCATAGCGCCGTAAATTTTTTGCGTCTGCGCCGCTTTATTTTTTTCTTCCGCAAGACTGCGGACGTAATCTTCGGTTCTTATCAACGAATTTCTGTATTCGGAAGCAAGCGACATAATGGATTCGGCAAGCTCGGAATTCGTCAAAGCCAAAATTTTCGTCATGGAATTAAAATCGTGGTTCAGCACACTTTTTATATATGCGGAAATACCGGCCGCTTCTTTTTCTATATTATTTTCAGCGTTCATATTCCTAGCCTTATCATCTTTTTTCTCAGACCCTCCCTCGTTATTCCCAGCATTTTCGAGGCGGCTGATTTATTCCAGCGGCATTTTTCGAGGGCTTTCCTTATTAAAATAGTTTCGTTTTCTTCGATGCTCGCGGTTTGTTCGTCTTCCGCCGCTTTATCGCTTAACGAGCTGTATTTTCTTATATTGTCCGACAAATCTCCGGAATCGATCCTGCCGGAGATATTTAACGCAACTGCTCTTTCTATTTCGTTCTCGAGCTCCCTGATATTTCCGGGCCAGTCGTAATTCGTCAGCCCCTCTAACGCATCCGCGGTAAATTTCATATTGGTTCTTTCTAATTTTACGGCGTTATTTTTTAAAAAATAGTTTGCAAGAACGGCTATGTCTTCTTTTCTGTCGCGCAGGGGCGGCATATTCAAATTTATTACGTTCAGCCTGTAAAATAAATCTTTCCTGAAATTTCCTTCCGCTATTTCCTTTTTTAAGTCTTTATTGGTTGCGGCTATTATTCTTACGTCGAACGGCACCGCCTTGGAACCGCCTACCGGAACCACCTCCCTGTCCTGAATCATCCTCAATACCTTAGCCTGCCCCGAAAGCGGCATATCTCCGATTTCATCCAAAAAAAGCGTGCCTTTAGCCGCATCTAGCACTCTCCCCCTGCGCTTATCGACGCCGGTAGCTATACCTTTTTCTATGCCGAACAGTTCGCTTTCGAAGATGGATTCGGGTATGGCGGAACAGTTAACCGCGATAAAAGGCTTTTCCGCCCTTGCGCTGGAGTAATGAATAGCTTTAGCCGCAAGCTCTTTGCCCGTACCGCTTTCTCCCGTTATAAGAACGTTGGAAGAAATATCGGCTATCTTATCTATTTTATCCAATAAATTTTTAACCTGACCGCTAATGCCGAGTATTTTTTTGGGGGAAAATTTCTGCCTTAAATTTTGCTTCAGGTTTATATTTTCATTGGCTATAATCTCTTTTACGTCGGCAAGCTCTTTATTTTTTTCCTGAAGTTTATCGGCGCGCTCTTTTTCTATATTATAAAGCCGCGTAATTTCGATAGAATTTGCTGCATAGGAAGCCACGGTAGATAAAATTTTAAAATCCGAAGAGACGTAATATACGGCATCTTTAAAAGAGCATACGTTTATAACCCCGATATTTCTACCTTTTGTTTTTAAGGGAACGGATATAAAAGAATAGGCGTCTTTCTCGATATTTTCGTTGATAATTTCGCCTTTGCCGCTTTTAAAAATCTTGGAGTTGATTTTTTCTATATGCTTTTTATATCCTGCGCCGTTGTAATTTTTTCCGTATGAAGACAGAATATTCGATGCATTATCCGCCTCGTTAAAAATTATTATCGAAGCATACTCGAATTTAATGAGTTTTAAAAGTTCGGCTATAATAAAATCGCCTATTTCCGAGGGTTTAGGGCACAAAGACATCAGGTCGTTAATATTATACAGCAAATCGTATTCTTTGTATTTCTGGAGTATTTCTTCGGCAAGCGACCTCTGTACCGACCATGACCCTATATAACGCGATAGAATCCCCGCCGCGGCTTCAGCTCCTCGCCTTCCAGAAACTCTGCCTATTTCTTCCCCGTCTATTTTTATGGGAAAAGAAATAGATTTTACAACTGGGGCATCTCCTGCAATAAGATTGCCTGTTTTGTCCAGAACAGAAACAGGCTCCTTGGAAATATTTATGATATTTTCCAATAAAGCAGAATTTTCTTTTTTTGAAAAAAATTTTTTCAGGTTAAATTCTTTCATTCGCTTAATCGGATTGTTAAAACTGTATCTGGGCCTTTTTTGCCCCTGCTTCTTCCTTGACCCACATAAGCATTTTTTTGGATCTCTGGCACCAGTCTCTCAAATCGTTTTCAAAAGTAGAACAGTCGGCAAGAATTTCTATCGTATCTCCGGCTTTCATTTTTATTGCGGTAGCCGTGATTTTTAAAATAGGCTGGGGGCATTTAAGCCCTCTTGCGTCGATTGTCTGAGTAGGCATTTTTAGTCCTCCGTTTTCTACAATTAATTCATCTATAAATTTATAATTTATTATAAACGATTATATTGTCTAATTCAAATAATTAATCTAAAAAATTTGATATTTTATAGATTAACCGCATTTATCCGTTACCGTCCAGTAATATTCTCTGTCCGCCTTATGCTCCTTACTTTGATACAGGGCGTTATCAGCATAGCGCAAAAGCGTATCGGCGGTAACGTCGTTATCTATGCGGCAAATATAAACCCCCATGCTTAAGCCGACTTTTACGGTTATATTTTCGGAAATAATGACCGGAACACTGATGGTTTCTTCAATTTTATTAAATATAGGGATTAGTGCGTTAATATCTTTACAATCTTCAATTAAAATAACAAATTCGTCGCCTCCGATTCTTGCTACGAAATCGCTTTTGCGAAGCGAATCTTTCAGCCGCCTTCCTATAACCTGAAGGACGGTATCGCCGGCTTCATGTCCATATGTATCGTTTACGGGTTTAAATCCGTCTAAGTCTATCATTCCTACCGCGGTCCGCCAGTTCTGCCGCATAGCCCTTGCCATGGCTTTTTCCAGTTCCTCCGTAAGAGCGCGGCGGTTGGGCAGTCCGGTAAGCGCATCGTAAAAGGCCGCAATCCTCAGTTTTTCCTGAAGAATAAGCATATTCCGCTGGGCCTCTATTTTTTCCAAAGCATATGAAACGTCGAGCTGGATTTCTTCGAGAAGATTCATGCGGTCTTCGCCGGCGCCGACCCTGATGCCTCCCCAGTGTTTTCCGTCTATGAATATAGGAACTCCGATATCGCTCATAACCTCGCCCGTGTCCCTCGGATAAGTCTGCACGATAAAGCTGTCCGTATTTCTGGCAACGGCCAAACCGACAGGGTCGTCGAAAATCCTCATAGAACGGCTGCCGTAAAGGTCTTTTTTGTAATCTCCGGTTAAAGGCTGGTCGTTAATGCCGTTGTGCGCGGCGACGTAGCCGTTGTCGTCGGTTAAAACGAAAAACCTGAAATTCGGATTCATCCTTAGATATTTATCTTCAATAGGCTGTATCCGGTTTTTTACGAATGAGGCGAAGCGGGTTCTATATTTTTGAGGATTCGTGTCCGGAACCGGAATATAATTCCTGTCCCATATATCGGAGGGCGAAATTTCGCCGGAATTTATGGCCGTTTTTATTGTTCCCGCTATTTCTTCCGAGCATGAATTCGCCAGTTCTATTATCTTTTCTATCTTATTTTCAGTGAAAGCGTTCTGCATGGAATCCATAAGCAGAAATATATATTCTACTTTATCGTTTTTTAAAATAGGTATCGAACAGACCGAGTTTACGTTAAATTTTCCAAAATCGTCATGCCATACGCTAAAAGCTGAATCTTTTAATACGTCGGAAATAAGGGTGATTCTTTCGCTTGCGTAGGCTTTTGCCACAGAGCCTTTTCCGTAAGGCGTATCCGGGTCCACTCCGACCTTTAGGGACATTAAGTTGCTTTCATGCTCTTTGATTTTGGCTTTAGCGTATTTTTGCCTGAATAACTTTGAATCGTCTATAAATCCCACTACGGCGGCATCATATCCAACCGTATCTACGAAAATATCGCATATCTTCCGAAGCAGCGTTTCCTCGTCCGTAACTCTGACTATCATCTGATTTATCTGGCTTGTAGATAAAAATAGTCTTTCATAGGATTTTTCTTTAGTTTTATCTATTGCGATAACGAATCCCGCCGGTTTATTTTCGTATAAAACCGTATAAGACGAGACGGAAATGGGCATTAAAGACTTTTTTTTCGTTTTAAAAATATAATGAACGTCTTCCCTTATGAATTCTTCTCCGTTAAGCCGCCTCGATATATAAGATTTAATTTCGTCTTCGGGATTAAATAAAAAATCAATAAAACTTTTACCGATAAGTTCTTGGGCATTATACCCCAAAATTTCCGCAAAATATGGGTTTGCATAAATTATTACGCCTCCCTCGCCGTAAATAAAGTATCCGAAATGCCCTGAAGGATTTAAAATATTCTGCATATAATCTAAAGAATAAATCATAAATACGCCTTTTGATTTAAAGATTATTATAATTTTTTAACGGGCCTAATTTTTTAACCGCTTTAACGGTTTCGTTTATTACGGAAACAAAGCGGTCGCCCTCGCCCGCCGATACGTAATCGAAACGGCATCTTTCTTCTTCTATTCCGAACTGTTTGAGCAAGCGCAATAAAAGCCTGTGCCTCTGAACCGCCCTGTAGTTGCCTTCTTTATAGTGGCAGTCGCCCGGATGGCAGGCAAGAATCATAACCCCGTCCGCCCCCTTTTGGAAAGCATCCAGAATAAACTGAGGGTCTATTCTTCCGCTGCACATAACTTTAATTACGCTGACGTTAGGAGAATACTGCTTTTGAGCCGCTCCGGCTTTATCCGCTCCTGCATACGAACACCAGTTGCATAAAAAACCGATTATTCTGGGTTCGAAAACTTCCGTTTCTTTCGCTTCTTCTGTATTTGGACCGCGATACGGCACATTTTCCATAACAGACGCTGTATTTTGCATGAATGTACATCCTCCTATATTTTTATATATTTTTACGGTTTACGAAAGCATAAGTCCAATTTCCGCAAATATCTCTTCATTGGTAAATCCGTTTGCCTTTATTGCAGACGACGGGCATGCGGCCGCGCAGGTTCCGCATCCCTGGCACAGCAGTTCGTTTACGAAAGAAGCCTCTTCTTCTTCGTCAAAAGATATCGCCTTATAAGGACATACGCCGATGCATACCTTGCAGCCGGAGCACCTTTCCTTTTCAACCGCGGCGGATATAGGGTCGATAGAGAGCTTTTTTCCCGGCACAAGCCCGGAAAGAACATATCCGGCCGCCGCCATGCCTTCGCTCATCGCCTCCTTTATATCCATAGGCGAATGGCAGCTTCCGGCGAGATACACGCCTTTTATTTTGCTTCTTCCGGCATCCGTTCTTCCGTGAAGTTCTTCTAAAAATCCGTTTTTATCCTTAGCTGTTTCCAGTATTCCGGCTAATCCGTCCATATCCTCGCCGGGGACTACCGCTGAACATAAGATTACTGCATCGACCGATATTTTTTCGCCGCTTTCGATTCCTTCGCCTGCTTCGTTTCTTTCCCCGACTCCGCCGACTCCTCTTTTAATTCCCCCCGTTTCGATTCCGCCGGCCGAACCGCAGGCATCTTTTATCGAAAATACTTTTCTTCCGTTTTCTTCGGTTATAGTCATTCCGTTTATATCGCTTAACCTTATAAAAACTGTATTTTTATCTTCCGCCGCATGCCTGTACAAACTGCCACTTTCCTTTCCGGGTATTACCATTTCTTTATACAGGTGATATATTTTGGCGGAAGGTATTTTGTTTCTTATAATATGATTAAATTTAAAGGCATATTCACAGCATATGCCTGAGCAGTAGTCTTTATGATTTTTATCTAAACTGCCGACGCAGTGGACTATCGCAAAAGATTGAGGCTCTTCCCCTCCTGAAGTTCTAATATTTCCTTCCGTAGGACCGTTAGAAGCGAGAATTCTTTCGAATTCAATTCCGTTGTAAACGTCCGGTATTTTTCCGTAACCTAACGAAGGAACTTTAGAACAGTCGTATAAAGCAGAGCCAGTCGCCAGTATAATACTGCCCGCGTTTCTTTCTAAAATCTCCTCTTTTTCGCCAAAATTAAAAACATCTTCCCCGACCGGACAGGCGTCTATGCACAACCTGCACGAACCGCCGTCTGTCCCGCCGCTGCCGTTAAATCTCAGGCATACTCCTGCGTTTACGTAAGGAACGTTAGGCAGTGCGCCGGCAAACGAAAAATCTATGGCTTTTCTTTCATTCATATTGCAGTTAAACGGATTTTTGAAAGATACAGGACAGGGCGCTATGCACTCCGCGCATCCGATGCATTTTTCCGTATCGACGTAACGCGGACTGCGCCTGATTTTAACGGTAAAGTTTCCGTAAGAGCCTACTGCGTCTTCTATTTCCGACAGCGTTAAAAATTCTATATTCCCGGATGCGTCTCCGTGAAGGGCTTCTCCCATAATAGGCTCTAACATGCAGGGGCCGCATTCCATATTAGGAAATATTTCTTCGTATCTTACCGGAAGACCGCCTATGGTGGGCGACTTTTCGACCACGGTTACTTTCCTTCCGGCTTCGGCTAAACTTAAAGCGGCTTTAAGCCCTGCCGGACCTGCACCTACTATTACGGCGTCCGGCGATATATCAATCTCTTTTTTTTCTAAAGGCTCCTGTAGGTTAACCCTCGATATAGCCGCATTTATATAGCGCACGGCTTTTGCGGCGGCTTTTTCTGCGTCTTCGGTAACCCATGCAATCTGCTCCCTTATGTTAACCATCTGCATCATATAAGGATTGACTCCCGCCGCCGACAGAACGTTCATAAAGGTTTTTTCGTGGTCTCTTGGAGAGCATGCGGGAATTACTACGGCATCTACGGCATTATCTATAATATCTTTGCGCAAAAACTCCTTCCCTTCTTCAGAACACAAAAAACCGAAGGTTTTAAAAATAACGTCTCCGTTTTTCTTTTTTACGGCGTCTTGCACCTTTTCAGGGTTGATTTTATCCGATATATTCGTACCGCAATTACAAAAATAAACAGCCGTCTTCATAATCCGCCTCTATTATTTAATTTATTTAATTTATTTCGGAAAAGGTGTCAGATTAATTTTTTTGCAAAAAATTTTATGCTAATTTATTTGTTTCTTATGCAAAAAATAAAATCTGGCATCTTTTCCTTTAACACATTTTCTTACCTGTGTAATTCCTCATAAAAATAAAGCTGTTGCATGTAAAATATAAATACTTTACATTATAAATCCAGCAATAACTTTATTTCCAATATTACCCTTTCTAGAGCGCTTTCCACCTCTTTTGTCAGTTCCTCGCGGAAATTCACGGTATCCTTTGCTTCAACGGCAAATATAATTATTTCGGAGGGCAAAGAAATTCCAAGATGTTTTCCTAATTCAAGCGCGGCAGGCAGGTCCATGTCGTGGGTAGAGACCGTATTCTTAGTATAAGGAATGTCCGGATAAATAAATTTAAAAACCGTTCCCGCTTTATGCCTGCCCGTGACTATGGCGTCTATCACTATCGCCCTTTGAAATCCTGCCATATATTCCATAAGATTAATCCCGCCTGAAGACACTTCTATAAATTCCGTAACGTTGGAACGGCAAACTCCCGTATCTTCAAACTCCGTAAGATTGGAAGCACAGGCTTTGGTATCTTCGGTTTCCCGACGACAGTTGCCGCCGACGCAATAAAGGCCGCCTATACTTGCTTCCTTGGCCATATAAATCGACTTCAGGGCATTAACGGCCTTTATTCCTAAGCCGTCGTCCGATAATATCGAATTTCCTATGCCTATAACCGCAGTTTTATTCATTGAACGTAAACCTTTATTCCCGGAACGATTAGTCATTGCGAGCATATCTTTAACTTCAGCTTTTGAGTTTAAATATTTGTCTTTCATTCAGTTAATCCCACGAATTTCTTTTAATCGTCTTAATAGTATCCCCGTTTTGAGCCCTTATTGTTATAATGAGCGGCATCTTGCCGGGCAAAGAGTGTGTCGAACACGACAGGCATGGGTCGTACAGCCTGAAAGCCATTTCAATCCTGTTAAGCAGACCCTCCTGAACCACCTTACCTTTGCTTATAAGTTTCTCCGCCGCCCGTTTTATGGACATCGTCATAGGGGCATAATTATTTGTAGTTCCCACAATCAGATTTACTTTTTTAACGACGCCTCTTTCGTCGGAAACGTAATGATGAGTCAGCGTGCCTCGCGGCGCCTCTACCGAACCTATGCCTAAGGCTTCGGGAGAGCCGTTTACCCCTTTCGGTATATTTCTGACTTTATCGGAAGCGGTTTCGCTATCGTTTGCGAGTTCCAGCATACGTTCGGAAGCATATAGCAGTTCCACCAATCTTGCCCAGTGCGTTGCAAGCCTGTGGTGAACGGGTTTGTATCTTCCGTCTTCTCTTTTGCCGCTCAAAGTATCGTAGAATTTTTCAAAATATTCCTGCGCAAGCGGCGAAGCCATTTTATCCGAAACGTTAAGGCGGGATAACGGGGTGCAGGAATAAACGCCGCTTTCAGGGCCGTCTACGAAACCC
>JAJYYS010000059.1 GCA_021800745.1 bacterium | reverse complement strand
CCGACCCCATAATAAACGTTATCAATATGGTGGACGTTTTCTTAACCCTGTTGATATTTTTTATGATGACCACGACTTTTACTTCGAGCTACGGCATAAAAATTCATCTGCCTAAATCCGGCGTAAAATCGTTTACTTCGTCTAAAAAACCTATAACCATTTATATAACGAAAGCGGGCAAAATATTTTATAAAAACAAAGAGCTGTCTGAAAAAGAACTGTCTTTATTTATGAAAAACATCAAGACTTCGGAAAGCAACCCCACGATTATTATAAAAGCCGATAAAGAATCCACCGCCTCAAGCATCGTAAACGTTATGGGCTTAAGTATAGAACACGGACTTTATAAAATCGCCATCGCGACAAAGAAGTAAAAATAAATAATATAGCATATATAACGGAGGTTTCAACTTGATAGACAGATATTCCCTTCCCGAAATTTCGAAAATATGGTCGCTTGAAAATAAATACCGGACATGGCTTAAAGTCGAACTTGCCGTCTGCACCGCATATAACAAAATAGGTAAAATTCCCGATGCTTCATACGACAACATTATTCAAAAAGCCAAATTTAACGTAAACGAGATAGAAGAGATAGAGCGCGTTTCCAAACACGACGTTATAGCGTTCTTAACCGACGTGGCAAAATACGTCGGCGAAGACTCGAGGTTTATTCATTTAGGGCTTACTTCTTCCGACGTGGGCGACACCTCTTTTTCTTTAATATTAAAAGAAGCGCTCGAGCTTATTCTGAAGAAAGCCGAAAACCTCAAGGAATCTCTCAGAAATCAGGCTTTAAGGTATAAATTTACGCCGGTAATGGGGAGGACACACGGAATACATGCCGAACCAGTCACGCTGGGCTTTAAACTTCTGATATTTTACGAAGAAATTAAAAGGGCGGAGGAAAGAATTAAAAACGCCGTTCATTCGTCGTCTTTCGGCAAACTTTCGGGGGCGGTGGGGACATATGCCAATATACCTCCGGAGGTGGAAAAGACCGCGTTAGAGCTGCTCGGGCTTAACAATATTTTATCTAATCAGGTTATCCAAAGAGACGTTTATGCCGACGCTTTTTACGCGCTTGCATCTCTCGGCGCTTCCTGCGAGAAAATAGCGCTTGAAATCAGGCATCTTATGAGAACGGAAGTTTCCGAAATAGAAGAGCCTTTTGCGCCGGGCCAAAAAGGTTCGTCCGCTATGCCCCACAAAAAAAACCCGATAGTATCCGAAAACATCTGCGGACTTTCGAGAATCTTGAGGTCTAATCTTATAGCGTCTTTAGAAAATATACCGCTGTGGCACGAAAGAGACATATCTCATTCGTCCGTGGAAAGAATTATAGCGCCTGATTCCACTATTCTGGCATATTACATTCTTCACCAGCTGACGTATCTTATAGACAATTTAGTCGTCAATAAAGAAAATATGCTTAAAAATATAGATTTAACCAAAGGGGTGATTTTTTCCCAGAAAGTATTATTGTCTTTAGTGGATAAAGGTATGTTAAGGGAAGAAGCCTATAAAATAGTCCAGAAACTTGCCCACGAATCTATTCAAACGCAGACCGGCTTTAAAGAATTATTAAAAAACGACCATGCGGTGCTGCGTCTTTTGCCGCCGGACGAAATAGAAGCCATATTCGATATAAATTATTATTACAAATATATAAATTATATATTCGACAGGTATAACGCCGAATAGGCGGATAATACGATACAAAATGCGAATGCGAAAGTCGAAATTAGAGAGGAAAAAATGACGAAGAAAGCATTTATCAAGGTTATGCTGAAAGAAGAAGTCCTGGACCCTCAGGGTAAAGCCGTTCTATCCGTTCTCAAGTCTTCCGGTTATAACAACGTTAAAGACGTCAGGGTAGGAAAATATATCGAAATAGATATGGAAGACGGCAAATCCGGTTCGCTCAAGAACGAAGCCGAAGAAATTTCCGAGAAAGTCCTGTCAAATCCGTTAATCGAAGAATTCAGCATAGAAATTAAATAAAATAAATAAAGATGAATAATAAAAACATAAAAGCGGGAATTACCGTTTTCCCCGGTTCAAACTGCGATGCCGACGTTTACAGAGTTTTAAACGCGGTATTCGGCGTAAACGCATCTTTTATATGGCATAAAGACAAAATCAAAGACCTTAAGAAATATGATTTCATCGTAATCCCCGGCGGGTTTTCCTACGGCGATTATTTAAGGTCGGGCGCTCTTGCCGCAAGAAGTCCGATTATGGAATTAGTTAAAGACTATGCGGTTAATGGCGGGATAACGCTCGGCATATGTAACGGCTTTCAGATACTTCTAGAGGCGGGGCTTTTGGGCGGAGTTATGCTCGCGAACGATTCTTTAAAGTTCGAGTGCAAAGACGTTTATTTAAAGACGCTCAATACCGACACGCCTTTTACCTGCGCCGTCAAAAAAAATTCCGTTCTTAAAATGCCTATAGCCCACCATGACGGCAACTATTTTGCGACGGGGAGCATAACCTCCGGCTTGAATAAAAAAAACGGCATTATTTTTAAATACTGCGATGAAAAAGGTCAAATTACCGCAGGTTCGAATCCTAACGGCTCTCTGCATAACATCGCCGGAATTTCAAACGAAACCGGCAACGTAATGGGGCTTATGCCCCATCCCGAAAGGTCTTCGGAAAAAATTCTCGGAAGCGAAGACGGCGGTTGGATTTTTAAATCTATGATTAAATATGTAAAGGAAAAATAAAAAAAATAATAAAATAAAATGAATAAAACGAAAAGATCGACGGAAAAACTTTTCGGCTTATCGGTCGAAGAATACGAAAAAATATCCGAACTGTTGGGGCACGAGCCGGACGGTTTTGAACTCGGCATATTTTCGGCTATGTGGTCGGAACACTGCTCTTACAAAAGTTCTAAAGTTTACCTTAAAACCCTGCCTACGGAAGGCGGCAAAGTCCTGATAGGACCGGGTGAAAATGCAGGCGTCGTAGATTTCGGCGACGGCGACGTTCTCGTTTTTAAAATGGAAAGCCATAACCACCCGTCTTTCATAGAGCCTTTTCAAGGGTCTGCAACAGGGGTAGGCGGCATTATGCGGGATATTTTTACAATGGGCGCAAGACCGGTGGCAAACCTCAATTCTTTAAGGTTCGGTAGTTTTTCGCATCCGAGGACGCCTTACTATCTTTCCGAAGTCGTTAAAGGAATAGGTTTTTACGGAAACTGCATGGGCGTGCCTACGGTAGGCGGCGAAGTCGTGTTCGACGAGTGTTATAACGACAATATATTAGTAAACGCTTTCACAATAGGAATAGCGAAAAAAGACGGCATATTTCTTTCTTCTAAGTGCGAAGTCGGAAATATCGTGGTTTACGTGGGCTCGGCAACGGGAATGGACGGCATCCACGGAGCCACTATGGCTTCCGAAGAGTTCGATTTAAAAAAGAACAAAAAAAGAAGCACGGTTCAGGTAGGCGACCCCTTTACCGAAAAACTTCTTCTGGAAGCATGCCTCGAAGCGATGGGAAAAAAGCTGATAGTATCTATTCAGGATATGGGCGCCGCCGGCTTGACCAGTTCGTCTTTTGAAATGGCGGATAAAAGCGGAAAAGGAATGATTATAGACTTAGACGCCATACCGCTAAGGACCGCCGGAATGACGCCGGTCGAAATGATGCTTTCCGAATCGCAGGAAAGAATGTTAATCGCCTGCGAAAAGGAAAAATTAGATGAATTAAAAGCCGTTTTCGATAAATGGGGGCTAAACTGCGTTAAGGCTGGAGAAGTAATAAAGGAAAAAGTCATTAAATTTTATTATAATTCAAAAATTTATAAAACGCTCGACGTCGATGTCATCGTTAACGGACCCGAATATAAAAGACCGGTAAAAAAACCGGAATATTTAAAGGAAATAACGCCAGTAAAAATAGATAATTATAAAATACCGGAAAATCTGAACGATATTGCCGTTAAAATTATAACCCATCCCAATATAGCCTCTAAAAGGAAGGTCTTTACCCAATACGACTATACCATAGGAACGGCTACCGTAGTTCCACCGGGTTTTTCGGCGGCAGTTTTAAGGGTTAACGGAAACAAAGGCTTTCTGCTTAACGCAGGCGGAAACTCCAAATATACCTATTTAAACCCCTTTACGGGCGGCGCGCTTGCGGTAACGGAATGTGCCCGTAATATAACCGCCTGCGGAGGTTATCCGGTTGCGATTACGGACTGCCTTAACTTCGCAAGCCCCGAAGACCCCGAAATTATGTGGCAGTTCGCCTCGGCGGTAGAAGGCATAAAATTGGCGGCAGTTAAATTAAATACTCCCGTTATAAGCGGAAACGTTAGTTTTTACAATGAAACGGCAAAAAAAGACGGAGACAAAACATACGTTTCTAAGATTTATCCTACTCCGGTAATAGGAATGCTCGGATTCATAGAAGACGTCAATAAAGCCTTAGCGCCTTGCTTTAAAGACGAAGGCGATGAAATTTACCTGCTCGGTTCGTTTAAAGGCGGTCTCGGCGGCAGTTTATATATGGAACTCGCATACGGGGATTTCCGGCAAAAACCGGCAGATTTAGATTTAGATTACGAAGTCCGCCTCCAGAACTGTTTGAGGTCATTAATAGAAAAGGGATTCTTGAAGAGCGCCGCCGACGTCAGCGAAGGAGGAATTTTTACCGCTCTGGCGGAAAATGCAATAACCAATCCGGAAAAAATCCTCGGATTTGCCGTAGATTACGATATTAAGGCGCACGGGCTTAGAATCGACGAATTTTTATTTTCCGAGTTCGAGCAGGCGTTTATAGTAACTATGGATAAAGAATTAAGCGGGCGGCGGGAGTCCGGCATTGCCGTAATTCTTAAGGAATACGGCATAAAATTGGAAAAAATAGGCGCGGTCAAAAAAAACATAATGAAAATTAACGGCATAATAGACTTAAAAAGTGGTAAAATAAAAGAAGAGTACTATTCGGTAATTTAAAAAATCTTTTTAAAAATTAAAAGGGCGGCGGTTTTTAAAAATGGAAGAAATAAAAGACGAATGCGGCGTATTCGGCATATATAACAACGAAGAGGCGGCTAAAATTACTTACCTCGGGCTTTACGCCCTTCAGCACAGGGGGCAGGAATCCTGCGGCATCGCATCTTCGGATACCAATAATCTCTATTTTCATAAAAGCCTCGGTCTCGTGAACGACGTATTCAAAGAAAACACGCTGTTACAGCTTAAAGGCAGAAACGCCATAGGACACGTCAGGTATTCTACCGCCGGCGAAACGCTTCTTAAAAACGCTCAGCCGCTTGTCGCCGACTACTATTACGGCTCTATCGCCGTAGCCCATAACGGAAATATTACTAACGCTCGCATAATAAAAGACGAACTCGAAGAAAACGGCTCTATATTTTCCTCCACTTCCGACACCGAAGTCGTAATTCATTTAATAGCTTCATCGACGGAGAGCCTGCTTATAGACAGAGCGATAAATTCTTTAAAAAGGCTTAAAGGCGCATATTCTTTTCTTTTTCTTTCCGAAAAAGAGATAATCGCCGCAAGGGACCCTTTCGGCTTCAGACCGCTCGTTATGGGAAGGCTTAACGGTTCGTTAGTCTTTGCATCCGAAACCTGCGCGCTCGACCTTATAAACGCCGAATATATAAGGGACGTCAAGCCCGGCGAAGTCATACTCGTGAACGGCGAAGGAGTAAAAAGCTTTTTTCCTTTCAGGTTGGAAAAAAATTCTAACTGCGTCTTCGAACTTATATATTTTTCGAGACCGGACTCCATTTTTAACGGCAAATCCATTTATAAGCTCCGCCTTCAAATGGGAAAAGAACTTGCAAAAGAATCCACTCCCGATGCGGATATCGTAATACCCGTTCCGGATTCCGGAGTGCCTGCCGCTTTAGGATTTTCAAAAGGCTCGGGAATAGATTTCGAAATGGGGTTTACCAGAAACCACTATGTAGGCAGAACTTTCATAGAGCCTAAAAAATCCATAAGGCATTTCGGCGTCAAGGTAAAATTAAATCCGGTTCCCGACGTTATCAGGGGCAAAAAAGTCGTAGTGGTGGACGACTCCGTCGTCAGAGGGACTACGTCGAAAAAAATCGTCGATATGCTTAAACTTGCCGGAGCAAAAGAAATTCATCTGCGCTTAAGCTCTCCTATGGTGATAGCCCCCTGCTTTTACGGAATAGATACACCCGTTAAAGAAGACCTTATGGCTTCTAAATATACGGAAAAGGAGATAAACGCCAAACTTGGAGCTACGACTACGAGATTTCTTTCCATAGACGGATTAAGAAGAGCCGTGGGGAACGGCATAAACTTCTGCGAAGCCTGTTTTTCAAACGTTTATCCTCAGGAAATCGACTGCGAACCCGAATACGAAAACCAGACGCAGTTAAAACTTTTCAGCAAAGAAATTTTTTAAATTAGAATTAAATTAAATAAATTTATCGGTTAAAAACAATATAATGAACGACGTAAAGGGAACTAAAGCCGCAGTATTAAACGCTATAAAGACCCTGTGCTATGAAAAAAAAGAATTTACCCTTGCTTCCGGGAAAAAGAGCGATTTTTATATAGATTTGCGGCGGATTTCTTTCGACGGGGAATATTTATATTTAATCGGAAAATTGTTATACGACGAAATTAAGAATGCTAAAGATTTAAAATTTTCGGTTATCGCGGGCGTTCCGGTAGGCGGCATCCCTTTGATTTCGGCAATAATGGCGGCAAGTTTTTTAGACAAAAACCCTTTAAAATCCGTCGTTATCAGAAAAGAAAAAAAAGAATACGGCAAAGGAAACCTAATTGAGCCGGTTCAGTTTTTATCCAAAGGGGCGAATATTTTAATAATCGAAGACGTCGTTACCACCGGCGGCTCTATTTTAAAAGCCGTAAAAAACGCAAGGGAAGAGGGCTATGAGATAACCGACGCCGTCTGTATGGTGGACAGGCAGGAAGGGGGAGCCGAACTTCTCAAAGAAAACGGCATCATTCTCCGCGCCGTTTTTACTAAAAACGATATAGCGGTATAATTATGAAAAAAACAGTTTTTTTAATTATCTTATTTTTTGTCGTTTCCGTTCCTCTGTTTTATCTTTCCGGGTGCTCGGTTTTCAGCTCGCTGGGGATTCCTCCGGCGGTTCAATCTTACGGCGGATACAAGTCCGCCCTGCGGAAAGCGACCCGAAAAGCCGATATTTACAATAAACTTAATACGGTAATGTTTATAAGGGCTACGTATTTCAATAAATCTTTCGTCCATGCTTATGAAAAAGAATATTATAATTATTATATGAAAAAGCCCGCCGGCTTAAAAGAAAATCTGAGCAAATACATTACGCTGTTCGTTTCGATTTATACTCCGGAAAAATCTTATAACAATTTAGATTCAAACCGTTCTATATGGATGGTTTATTTAACGAACGACGAGGGCGAAAGCGTAATGCCCGTCAGCATTAAGCCTTCCCAGAAAAAAAGGGTGTTTTTAAAGAAATTTTTTCCTTACGTTACGGACTGGTCGAAGCAGTATATTATGAAGTTTCCGAAATATTACGATAAGAAGGAAAATAAATTGTTTTTGAATCCCCGGGTAAAATGGATAAAACTTATAATTACCGGAGTAAACGGAAAAGCCGTATTGAAGTGGAACCATGCATTTTAACGTCCTCATTATAGGTTCGGGAATAGCCGGACTTTCCCTTGCAAACAGGTTCGACGAATCCGTTTCCGTCGGTATTTTTACGAAAAAAGAAGAAGCGGAATCAAACACGAACTATGCTCAAGGCGGACTCGCCGCCGTTATGAACCTCGGCAAAGATTCCTACGAAAAACATATTCAAGACACGTTGACCGCCGGAGATGGACTTTGCGACGAAAAAATCGTCCGAATGGTCGTGGAAGAAGGACCGGGCGTAGTAAAAGACCTTTTAGACTGGGGCGTTAAATTTGCGAAATATTCCGAAAACAATAAAGAATTCGACCTTGGCAGGGAAGGCGGACATTCCGAAAGAAGGGTCCTTCACGCCGGAGATATTACCGGAAGGGAAATAGAAAGAGCGCTGGTCGAAACTTCCAGAAAAAAACCGAATATAAAAATATTCGAAAACCATATAGGTATCGATTTAATTACTACGCGCAAGCTTAAAATAGAAAGAGAAAAGGAAAACAGGGTTTTAGGCGCATATTTTTTAAATAAAAATACCGGCGAAGTTATAACCGCAGGCGCAGACTTCGTCGTTCTTGCCACGGGAGGCGCGGGAAAAGTTTTCCTCTATACTTCTAATCCCGATATATCTACGGGCGACGGAATAGCGATGGCGCGCAGAGCCGGAGCTAAAATCGCCAATATGGAATTTTACCAGTTTCATCCCACGATACTTTATCATCCCGAAGCAAAGTCGTTTTTAATATCCGAAGCGCTGAGAGGAGAGGGCGGAACGTTAAGATTAAAAGACGGAACGCCGTTTATGGATAAAGTCCACCCCCTGAAAAGCCTTGCCCCCCGCGATATAGTCGCAAGGACGATAGACTTCGAACTTAAAAAGACGGGGGACGAATGCGTATATCTGGATATGACGCATAAAAGCAGGGAATTTTTAGAAAAAAGATTTCCCGATATATTTAAAACCACGTTAAGTTTCGGCATCGATATGTCCAAGCAATGGATTCCGGTGGTTCCCGCCGCCCATTACCTTTGCGGAGGGGCGCTGACCGACGAAAACGGTTTAACGTCTATAGGCGGCCTTTACGCTATAGGCGAAGTAGCCTGCACCGGGCTTCACGGGGCAAACAGGCTTGCGAGCAATTCTTTGCTGGAAGGATGCGTTTTTGCTAAAAAGGCGTATGAAGCGGTGGTAAAGGAAAATGCCGGAAGCGGAAACGGCGGCAATATCGTTCTTCCCGAATGGAAAGACTTCGGTCTGACCGGCGGCGACGAAATGATAGTGGTTTCCCATAACTGGGACGAACTCCGGCGGACTATGTGGAACTATGTAGGCATCGTCCGTTCCGACAAGCGTCTCGAAAGGGCAAAGAGGCGCATAGACAACCTGCTGGCGGAAATCAAGGAATACTACTGGAATTTTAAAATAACTACCGACCTGCTGGAACTCAGGAATATAGCCGAAGTCGCAAACCTTATAATAACTTCCGCGATATTAAGAAAAGAGTCGAGAGGCACGCATTACAATATAGACTATCCGAACAAAGACGACAAAAACTTCAGGCATCCCACGGTGCTGTAATTTAATGCCAAAAAA
>JAJYYS010000058.1 GCA_021800745.1 bacterium | reverse complement strand
TATCGTCGATAAGGGAGCTTGTAAACATGATTTCGGCAACGAGGGCGTATCAGGCGGACGCTCAGGTTATATCGGAATCTAAAGCTATGTCGCAGTCGTCGTTAAAAATTTGATTTGACGGGATATTTGGGTTGAAGGATATATATAAGACAGATTTCAAATTATGATATAATTAAAATTAAAGCGGACTTAAACGAATCACATGGGATAGATTTAAGTCCGCCGTCATTGCGAGCGCAAGCGGAAGAAGTCCAGCGCAGCTAACGAATCTGCAGGGTCAGTAAAGATAAAAACAGGAAGGGAGGCATTATGGCTATACCTATAGGCGCCGGTAGCGCAATAAATTTAAACTCTATAAAAGAACTTAATCCCAACAGTATCGTTAACGGGGGAAGTTCCGGTCCCGCGACGGGTCAGGAAGGAGGGGGAGGAGGTTCTTTCGCCGATACCCTTTTAAATTCCATAAACAAAGTCAACGACCTTCAAAACACGGCAAATAACTCGGCGGAAGCCATTGCCGACGGAAAGTCGTCCAATATACATCAAGCAATGATAGATATGGAAAAAGCGAACGATTCCTTCGAACTGATGATGCAGGTTAGAAATAAAATTATAACCGCATACAATTCAATTATGAATATGCAAATATAAAATAAATGGCCGCCACATTTAAAGATTTCGGTTCCCAATTAAAAACTTTTTTTATCGAGCTTTCGGTTGAACGAAAGATCGTGTTTTCCCTTGTAATAATAGGGGTCGCCGCGGCTATATACTTTACCGCTCTTTACGCGACCGCTCCCCAATACGGGGTTCTTTATTCCAATTTAAACGCGCCGGCCGCATCCGGAATAATCGACAAGCTTCATTCATATAATATACCTTATAAACTCGAGGACAGGGGTAAAACTATACTTATTCCTAAAAACGAGGTTTACGACACGCGCCTTAAACTGGCTTCCATAGGACTCCCCCGCCAGGAAGGAGTAGGATTTTCCATATTCGACAAAGTCCAGATAGGTATGACCGACTTTATGCAGCATGTGGATTATCAGCGGGCATTGCAGGGAGAATTAGAAAGAACGATAGACCAGATTAACCAGATTAAGTATTCGAGGGTGCTTATAGTAATGCCGAGGCACTCCGTATTCGCAACCAGAAAAGTCCCCGCCAAGGCTTCGGTAATCATAAAGCTAAGGCCCGGCATGAATCTTAATAAAATGCAGGTCAACGGAATCATACATTTAGTCGCCAGCGCCGTCGAAAGCCTGAAGCCTAAAAATATCACGATAGTAGATACGGATGGACGGGTTCTGTCTATTCCCACTAAAAATTCTTTTGCATATACCGGAAATCAGCTGAATTACGTCCATAAGATAGAAAAAAATTTAGAAAATAAAATAAATTCGATGTTAATACCGGTCGTAGGAGAAGGAAACGTAACGTCTAAAGTATATGTCAAAGTGGATTTCTCAAAAAAAACCGAATCTAAATTAACGTATAATCCGAACACTACCGCTATAGTTTCCCAGCAAACTTACAGGTCTTCTTCTACCGGCGCTTTAAAACCTTACGGCATTCCGGGAGCAAAATCGAACCTTCCGCCCGGAAAGACGCCTATTCCTACGGCAAAACCAAGCACCCATAGCGTAAAAAAAGAAACTACTAATTACGACGTATCGAAAAAAATAGAAAAAATTTCATATCCGGTAGGAACGGTGCAGAGAGTTTATGCTTCGGTCCTTGTCAACGGAACATATGAAAAAGCGACATCTTCCAAAGGAAAGCCGTCCGTAAAATATATTCCGAGAAGCTCTTCCGAAATGAGCCTGTTTAATAACATAGTAAAAACGGCTATCGGCTATTCTAAAACGGCTAAGGACAAAGTCGTGGTAGCAAATATTCCGTTTAAAAGAATACGCTACGCGATACCTGCCCCGCCTAAAAAGTCCATAACGTCCGTTATCAAATCCAATCTAGGAGAAATTATCAGATACGGCGTTATTTTAATAGGCATTGCGCTTTTAATATTAATTATTTTGCGGCCTTTAATAAAATATATCACTACGTACGAGTCCCGCTCGCCGGCGAGATTAATAGAAGAAGAAAGGCTTGAAACGCTGGCGCAGATAAAACAGGAATCCGGCCCCAAACCCGAGCCCAACATGAAAGAGGTTGCAGTCAATATAGTCAAAGTTGACCCCGATGCCGCGACTAATTACGTAAAAAATTTACTAAAAGAATCAAATAGAGAGATGTAAATATGTCTAGAAGATTTTCAGGACCCGAAAAAGCCGCTATATTTCTGGTTTCCGTAGGCGACGATGCCGCATCGGAAATAATAAAGAGGCTGGAATTGATGGAAATTCAAAAAATTACCAAATATATGGACCAGCTTCCTACTATCGAAAAAGACGATTCCGAAAACATACTTAAAGACTTTAATTCTAATTTTTCGAAAGTCGGTCTGGTAGTCAAGGGAGACGATTACGTAAAAAACCTTATAGCAAAATCTTTAGACCCTGAGAAAGCAAAAAAAATATTGGATAATCTGCACGGTCCTATAGAAGAAGAAGGACTGCAAACGTTAAAATGGCTCGACCCGCATATTATCGCAGATTTCGTAAAAAACGAACACCCTCAGACAATCGCCCTCATACTCGGACATTTAGAGCCTATGTCGGCGGCTGTAGTAATAGGACTTCTGCCCTCTTCGATAAGGTCGCAGGTAGTTTTCAGGCTGTCCAAATTGGAAAGGGTTCCGCCGGGCGTAATCAAAGACCTCGACGAGGTGCTTCAGGAACAGCTGAAATCGACCGGTTCCACCCAGAGTAAATTAGTCGGCGGCGTTAGAATAGTTGCGGACATCTTAAACAATATGGATAAATCTATAGAAGAACCTATACTTGCCGACATAGAAAAATTAGATAAAGAGGAAGCCGAAAAAATAAGAGAGCTTATGTTCACGTTCGACGACCTTGCAAGCGTGGACGACAAATCTATGCAGTTAATTCTTAGGGAAATATCGCACGACCAGATTGTCCTTGCTTTAAAAACGGCTTCGGACGAACTTAGAACCAAAATTCTGGCAAATGTCTCTAAGAGAGCGCAGGAAATGATTAACGACGATTTGGAAGCTATGGGACCGAAAAAACTTTCGGAAGTAGAAAAAGTCCAGCATGAAATACTGAAAGTCGCCAGAAGGCTTGAAGATGAGGGCAAAATAAGCCTTGCCGTGAAAAGCGAAAGCGAAAAACTCGTATGAGCAAAATTCTTAAAGATTACGAACTCGATATGGAAGGAGAAACCGTATATGACGGGGAAAAAACGCTTTTAGTAAATATACTGAGGAGCGAAAAGGTAGAAGAAAATAAAGAATTAACCGCCGCATTAGAATCGGTTCCGCCTTCTCTTCAGAAATTCATAATTTCATATATAGAAAGCTATAAATACAAAACAGTAAAGGCATATGAAGAAAAAGAACAGGCAGTCTTCGAGGAAGCCCGCAAAAAGGGGTATTCGGAAGGATTCATAGAGGGCAAAAGAGATGCGTTAAAATCAATGGAAGAAGGGGTCGGAAACATCTTTAGGGCTTCGGAATCAATAGAAAGATTTAAAAATGAATTATACGAAGACGTAAAGCAGGACGTAATAAATTTATCTTTAAAAATAGCTAAAACTATCGTAAAAGCGGAAACCGCCGCCGACAGCGGATTAATTTCCGGAATAATAGCGGATGCAGTAAACAAATCCTCGGATGCAGTAAATTTTACCATATGTTTAAATCCGGGCGATTACGGCATTTTAAACAAAAATCCGGAAGCGATAAAGGAATTTATAGCAAGAGATACCGACATAAGCTTCGTTCCCGACGTCAATCTTTCAGCCGGGGAGATTATAATAAAAACCGATTTCGGAGAAATAGACGCAAGGATAGAAACGCAGCTTGAACGGATAAAAAAGATTTTTACGAGGGTCGCTCCCGATTAAAGCTTTTTGATTTTTTTCATTTTGAGCCTTTCTTTTTTAGAAAGGCGGTGAGGGTTGCCTTTTTTTTCGCCGCCTCCCCTCCTGCCGGCTATTCCGTTCTCGTATTCTTCCTCTTCTACGTCTTCCGCAATATCTCCCGGATAACCGCCGTGAACCGCCTGTCCTCCGAATGCCCCCTGCACTATTATATTTTCCGCCAGCCTTATAAACTCGTCCACGCCTAAACATGAGCAGGGGTCGCCCGAAGCGCGCCGCCTGATATCGTTATCGTTTGTTACTATTATCAGACTGCCCGTAATGCTTTTAGCCAGCCTTACGATTACGTCGTCTGCTTTTTCGTCTTTTTTTGAATAGATAATTTCAATATTTTGACGGTTGTATTTTGACTCGGAAGGCTCGTCGGTATTATATCCGTCAAAAACTACTATCACTTTATTTCTTTTTACATTATAATATTTTGATAAAAAATTTATAGTTTCTTCTCTTAATTTTTGAAGTTCGTCGGATTTAAACCCGACCTTAAAATGAGAATTAAATATAAAATTATATCCGTCAACTATTATAGTAAGCATAATATATAAATTATAAATAATATGGATAATATTAGTCAAACAGAAAAAAACATATCTATTATTTATATTATATCGGAACAAAAGGATATCCGCGGTTTGATTAAGCGGGCGCTGATAAAAACGGCGGACGAGAAAAAGATAACCGAACTTAACGGCATAAAAGCTCTTCCGTCAAATTTCAACAGCGATACGTATATTATTACGGAATATAACAGGACGCATATCGCCGCAGTATCGAAGATAACTCCGAAAAGAAACGTTAAACTTTATGTTTACGTTAATAATATCCGGGATTTAAACGAACAGGACATAATTTTTTTAATAAAACACAACATCGACCATATAATCCATTCTAAAAATATCGGTAAATTAGCTTATGAAAAATTTATAGACGCAAAAATATTCAGGAAAAAACATTATAACGCATTCATAGATAAGTCCTCTACTTTGCTCGAAGATTTGTGTCACAATAATGACGATATCGCGGATGCGGGAATCAACATTTACGGCATCTCGAACCATGTTGAATCGGTTATAGAAAAAGCCTGCAAAATAGCGCAATCCGAAAGTTCGGTGCTTATAACGGGAGAATCGGGGACGGGCAAGGAGCTTATAGCGAGGTTAATCCATAATAAGTCGAGGAGAAGCATGAACCCCATGGTATCGGTAAACTGCGGCGCTTTTCCCGAAGGACTTTTGGAAAGCGAACTTTTCGGATACAAAAAAGGGGCGTTTACCGGAGCGTTTACGGACAAACCGGGAAGGTTAGACCTTGCCGATAAATCAACCTTGTTTTTAGACGAGATAGGCGATATGAGCCTTTCGCTTCAGGTTAAACTTTTGCGCGTTATTCAGGAAAGGGAAATAGAGCCTATAGGCTCTTTAAAAACAAAAAAAATAGACGTTAGGATTATTTCGGCGACAAACAAAAATTTAGAAGAAATGATTTCCAAAAAACTGTTCAGGGAAGATTTCTATTACAGGATTAACGTTATACCGGTTCATATTCTGCCCTTAAGGGAAAGGAAGACGGATATTATAATTTTAATTTATTATTTTTTGAAAAAATTCGGCGATTTTCAAAATAACTCGGTTTACGGCATTTCGGAAGATGCCTTCGGCATCCTTTTAAACTACGGCTGGGCGGGAAACGTCAGAGAGCTTGAAAACCTTATGGAAATGCTTGTCGTCCTGAATGAAAGCGGACTCATCGCCGCAAAAGATATACCCGAAAAATATAAATGCGCGTCTGCCGCCGGACACGGACAGGACGCCCGCCTCGAAACAAAAAACGGCATTAATATCGATATCGTCAATGCGGACAAAATTAAGGATTTCGGAATAGACTTAAAAAAAGAAATGGAAAAAACCGAGATGGATATTATAAACAGGGCGATGAAGATTTCAGGCGGGATAAAAGAAAAAGCCGCCAAGATGCTGGGACTTAACAGAACGACATTAATAGAAAAGTTAAAAAGATATGAAAAAAATAAAAAATAAGAAGCTTGCGCTTGCGCTTTTTTTAATAATAGTCGCCGGATTTATTTTTATATTTCCGCAATCTGCCGTCATTGCGAGCGCAGCGGAGCAATCTGCCGCCGTAAAGCCCGAAGCCGCCCATATGTACGAAAAGGCGTTAAAGGACTACGAAGCCGGTAATTTTGCCGCCGCATACAGGTATCTTAAATTTATACTTAATAATTACGAAACGGGTAAAACTTTATCCTCCGACGTTTATTTCCTTTGCGGCAAAATTTTATACGGACAAAGAAACTTTTACATGGCAAAGCCTTATTTTCAAAGAATTATATATAAAAATCCCGATTATAAAAAAATTTATAACGTTATATTTTATATGGCAAGAACAGATTTTAACTTAAAAAATCACGGGCGGTCCATAAGGGATTTCAATTTTCTTTTAAAAAAGAGCAAAAAAGGCGACAGGCTTTACGACAGGTCGCTTATATATTTGACTCTGTCATATGCCTCCTGCGGCAGAACGAAATCAGCCGATAAGCTGTACGAAAAAGACGACGTTAAAAGAATTTTAAAAAAAATAATCTACCTTAAGAAAAGAAACAGTTATTTCAAGTCGGTTTATCTGGATTATCTGATAAGCCATAAAGGCGATTTATCAGGCGCCCTTTTAATTTTAAATAATAAAAATTTATTCGAACCCGAAAAGAAAGACCTGTGTTATAAAGCATATTATGAAGGGCTTATAGCCTATAAAGAAAAAAAATATCTCGTTGCGCGGGACTATCTCGTAAAATCTTCGAAGTATTGCTCCGGATATTATTACAATAGCGGGCTTATGTATTACGGCATGGCTCTGGTTAAGCAAAACAACCTAGCGGGCGTCAAATATATAAAACGGGGCGCCGAAGAAATAGGCTACCCCGAAATTAAACTTAAATCGTTAGAATTTATAGCCGGTTATTACCGGAAAGAAAATAAACCGGCAAAAGAGTTGAAATACCTCAAGAGAATACTTTTCGATTCTTCTTATATGCCCGAAAAGGAAAAAATAAAGACCGAAAAAAAAGCCTCCGGATTAATTTATAAAATTATTAAAAGCGATTATAAAAATAAGCGTTTTGCGGATGCCTTTAAATCCTTGGAGAGCATTGAATTTTTAATTCCGTCAAAATATATAAACCCCAAAACTTATCTTTACCTCTCTAAGATAAAACTTAAAGAAAAAGACGAAAAAACAGCCTTAATTTATGGGGAAAAGTATAATACTTTGGACAAAAGCCCACGTTCCGAATATTTTCTCGCCGCCATTTATTTTAAATCGGCAGACTATAACAAATCTTTTTCGTTAATAAAAAATATTGATTTAAAAAATATAAAAAGCCTCAAATTAAGAAATAAAATTATAAATTTAAAACTGAAACTGTATAAAAAATTAAATTATAACAATGATTATATTAATTTATTAAAAACAAGCATTAATCTGCTTCCGCCTGAAAACAGAATTAAAAATCTTTATTTTCTGGGACGGGAGGAATTCGGCAAAAATGATTTAAAAGCGGCTGCCGCATACTTTAATGAAGCAATCAAAAACAACTACGCCGAAGAAAAAAACAATAAAAATATTCTATACGGAACATATTATTATCTCGGCATGATAAGCTATTCGAATAAAAATTACAGGCTGTCGCTCGAATACTTTAAGAAAAGCTACGATATAAACCGGTCGGGAAGGCACTTTCAATACGAACTGTCGCAGATGGCTTATATTTATATTACATATTTAAAAAACAAGGCGCTTGCATTAAAATATTATACCCTTCTCGAAAAAAACGCCTCTTCCGCCACTTATAAAAGTCTTGCCTCCTCAATGATTTCCGCAATAAATATGCAGAAATAAAAATAAAAGCAAAAAATAATAAGGTAAAACCGTGAAGCAGCTATTATTTCAGATTTAATATAAAAGGATTGACGTATTTAGTGTAAATAAATACGGAGTTGCGGTCCATATTTTTTAATTCGTCAGGGGAAATCAAGGGGTATAAGCCCGAAGCGACGGGGGTTTCGCTGAAATCGGAAGAAAACGCAAAAGGCGCAAAAACCGGATCTATATGTTTTTTAACGGATTCTTTATGAAACACGTACCGCTCGCCCGACATTTCCGAATAATATCTGCAGGTTTCCCATCCCGCATGTCCCATAACTATATGGGTTCCGATATTCGAAGTTATTAAGGAAATATCGCCGTAACGGTTTTTTAAAAAAGCGATATCCTGAACCGTCAAGCATACTCCGGTATTTGTTTTTCTAAGATTGGCGAGTTCGACGTCGAAGTCGTTCAGCGTTAAAACCGGAAATTCGTCGAGGTAAATAAAAAAACTGCGCCCGTCCGAATTTTCTTCTCTTAATGCCTTTCTCCTGCTTTCATATATTCCGTCTATAAAAATTTGCGTAATAAAAGATATGAGCCTGCCTCCGCCGGAATTTATTTTTTCTTTAGGGACACCCGCTATAAAAAGCATATCGTTAATAAAAAAGTCTTCCGTGAAAAAGCAGTCTCCGTCCTCCTTACATTTGAAACGGCTTCCGACTTTTGAGTCGTTCAAAAAGTCTAAATTATTCAGTATATCCGTAACTACCTTCGCCCGTTCGTAAATAGGAAGTTCTAAAAAGTTAGTGAACTACCCCGCCCTTACGGATGGGGCTTCTTGGTTCTTAGACGGGGTGCTTTTTAGCGCATAAGCATTACTGCTTACGGGGTTCATCCACAGAGCCCGTTTCCCCAAGCGTAAATTCGGCAAGTTCCTTGCCTATTGTTTTATTTAGTATATTTACAGACGCGTTTATATCCCTGTCGTGTTCGGTATTACAGATAGGACAAGTCCATTCCCTTACGGATAATGTCATTTCTTTATGAATATATCCGCATACCGAACATTTCTTGGACGTATTGCGGGGATTCACTTTCTCTACATAACACCCAGCTTCTTCCGCTTTGTATGTTAGAAAAGAAACGAACTGCCCCCAACCTGCGTCGTGAATAGATTTAGATAGATTATGAT
Organism: bacterium; assembly: GCA_021800745.1. The sequence goes on along the minus strand of JAJYYS010000058.1, from coordinate 204 downwards.
TTCTTACCATATTCTTTATTTGCAAGTCTTCGACTGCTATATAGCCGTAGTTATTGACTATCTCACGGGATACCTTATGCTGAAAATCCTTGCGCTGATTAGATACTCTCTTATGCGCTCTTGCAACCGATATTCTTGCTTTCTTGCGGTTATTCGAGCCTTTTTTCTTGTAAGATAACCGCTTTTGTTTCTTAATCAGTCTTT
>JAJYYS010000057.1 GCA_021800745.1 bacterium | reverse complement strand
TAAAGAAATTATTTTTCGAGAGGTTTATTTAAGCAAAAACATTTTTTAAAAAAACTTTGACTTCTTATATGAATTATGGTAATAATATATTATGATTAAAAAGAATATGAAAATATATGATAACGCCGTATGAAATTTTAAAAGATACGCTAAGCCCTTTGGAAGAGATCCTTTCAAAGGACGACGTCCAGGAAATTATGATTAACGCTCCCGATAATATCTGGGTCGAAGAAAGAGGAGTTCTTAAAAGAGCTCAAGTCGTTATTTCGGAAGACATGCTTCTTGCGTCGATGGAGCTTTTAGCAAGAGCGGTTAATCTTGAACTTACCGAAAAAAATCCTATCCTGGAAGCTCGTTTGGAGGACGGTTCTAGGGTGGCCGGCGCGATCCCCCCCGTGTCCGGTTGCCCTTGCCTTTCTATTAGAAAGTTCTCGAAATTTAATCCCGATATAGAAGATTACGGACTGGGTCCGAAAGTTACGGGGATACTTAAGGATATCGTTAAAGGAAAAAGCAATTTTCTTATCGCCGGAGGGACGAGCTCGGGAAAAACTACGTTTTTTAACGCTCTTTTAAAAAAGATAGAAAGAGAGGATAGGATAGTAGTTATAGAAGATACGAAAGAACTTAAAATAGAAGCTCCGAACGTGGTCCGCCTGGAAGCGAAACTAACCGGGGAAACGCATGTTACGCAAAGGGATTTAGTCAAACTTTCGTTAAGATTGCGTCCTGATAAGATAATTCTTGGCGAGGTAAGGGACGCTTCGGCTTACGACCTGCTGTCCGCACTTAATACGGGACATTCGGGAGGTTCGACTATTCACGCTAATTCAGCGAGGGAAGCGCTGATAAGGCTTGAAACTTTAGTTTTACAAGCGCAGGTGGGATGGCCGTACGAAGCCATAAAAAAGTTCATTTCGGATACTATAAATTTCGTAATTTATTTAGAAAGGAATAAAGAAGGGAAAAGAAGTATAAAAGAAATAAAAAAAATAACGGGATACGACGGAGATTACGTCGCGGAGGAATTATGATTATAAGGCATTCAAAAAAAGCTTTAATGGTAAGCGCCTTTATAAGCTTATTTATTTTCATAGGTTTTTATTTTATTTTTGCAAGGTATTTAACGAAGGATTGGGACATCTATATAATAGGGTTTTTTATAAGCCTTATAGCGTGTTTCGGTCCCTTCCTGAAGGAACTCTATAAGTATAAATTTAATTTTTTAGAAATAGAAAACGGAAATTTAAAAATATCTAATCTTTTCAATAAGGTCGTAATTCCTTCGGACAAGTTTGCCGACTATAAAATTTATGACGGCATTTACGAAAAGCTCTTAAAGATTTACGACTTCGAAGTTTATACGACGGGCGGAGAGGTATATCTTTTTAAAAGTATCGACAGGGATACCGATTTAGAAGGCTTAATAGACGAATTTACTAAACCGAAGGAGGCATAAATGCTTTATATTTGCGAAAAGCCGTCGCAGGCGAAAGATATAGGAAAAGTATTGGGAGTTACCGGAGGCGGGAACGGATTTATGGAGAAAAACGGAATTAAAATTACGTGGTGCTACGGTCATCTTCTTAATTTAGTACCGCCGGACTACTACGACGAAAAGTATAAAAGTTGGTCGCAAATTCCGGTCATACCTTCTAAATTCATAAAAACGGCGGGTAAAGAAACGGCAAAGCAGTATAAGGTAATTAAAGAACTAATTAAAAAAGAGTCTGAGGTCGTCATAGCGACCGATGCGGACCGCGAAGGAGAAATGATTGCAAGGGAGATTTTAGAAAATGCAGGTTATAAAGGAAGAGTTAAAAGACTCTGGCTGCATGCGTTAGATGAGGCAAGCATTAAAAAAGGATTAAGCGGACTCTTAGACGGACAGAAGACTTTAAGTATGTATTACAGCGCTTACGCAAGACAGATTGCGGACTGGCTGGTAGGCATGAATTACACGAGGCTTTATTCAAGCTACGGTAACGTAAATTCGATAGGCAGGGTCCAGACGCCGACGCTTAAATTCGTCGTGGACAGGGATTTAGAGATCGAAAACTTTAAATCTAAAGTTTATTTCGAATTAGAAGGCCTATTTAACAAAGATATAGATTTTAAAGCATTACTTGATAAAGAAGATAAAATTTACGAGCGGAAAATCGCAGAAGCTATTAAAGAAAAACTATCTCAAGTAAATAACGGGGTCGTAACCGATTCCAAGAAAGAAGAGAAAAAGACTCCGGCGCCTAAATTATTTTCTCTATCGAGCCTGCAGAAGTTTATTAATAATAAATTCGGGTATTCCGCCCAGGAAGTCCTTGATATCTGCCAGGCGCTTTACGAGACGTATAAATTTACGACATATCCGAGAACGGACTGCGAGTATCTTCCCGAAAGCCAGCTAAAAGAGGCGGAAATTATTTTAAAAAATGCGCCTTTTAAGACGGATTATCCCGCAAGTAAAGTATATCAATTCGACGACTCTAAAATATCCGCTCACCACGCCATAATTCCTACGCTAATTAAACCGGATATTAATAAACTGAAAGAAAAAGAAAAAAACGTATTTTTAGAAATTTATAAAAGATACGCCGCTATGTTTTATCCGCCTTTAATTACTTACGTTACGTCTTTAAAGATAGACGTTAAGGGCGAAACTTTTAAAGCGCAGGGAACCCAGATAAAGAATTTAGGATGGAAAATATTTTATCAAAACGAAAAAGATGAAAAAGAGCCGCCCGTTCCTTTTATAGAAAAAGGAACAAGCGTCCTTTTAAAAGGTTTAAATATTTTAGAAAAAAAGACCGCGCCGCCTGCGCGTTTTACGGATTCTACGCTTTTAGAAGCCATGAAAAATGCAGGAAAATTTATAGAAGATAAAGCGCAAAAGGCAATTTTAAAAGATACGCAAGGACTCGGCACTGAAGCCACCAGGGCGAACATTATAGAAACATTAATTAAAAGAGATTACGTTAAAAGAGAAAAAAAACTTTTAATCTCGACGGAAAAAGGAAGGAAAATAATATCTTTAATTGCGGAAAATTTAAAAAGTCCTTCTACTACTGCGCAGTGGGAAGAAAAACTTAAGTTAATAGAGGAAAATAAACTCTCTTACGAAGAATTCGTCGGAGAAATTAAGAAATTTATTTCAAACGATATATCGCTTTTAAAAGAAACATTAAAAAAAGAAGGAGGAAGTATGGAAAAACAGTATTTGGAAGGAGTAAAATGCCCGCTGTGCGGCGCAAAAGTCGTCGTAAATCCTAAAGGAATTAATTGCGAGAAAAGAACTTACGACAGGGAGTCGAAGACTAGTTCAGGCTGCTCGTTTTCTATTTACGAAAAGCCTTACAATAAGAAAACGTCTTTAAAAAAAGATGAATACCTCAATCTTTTAGGCGGCAAGAAAGTTCCTGGGAAATTCGTATCTAAAGCCGGCAAGGACTACGAAGCGAAAATTTATTTGGAAGGAGGCGACGTTAAACTTGAGTTTTCTAAAAAGTAAGAAAAAAAAGAAGAACTATTTTGCGCTCGTGTCCTACATCATTATTTTTCTGGGAGTCGTTATAGGACTTAAGTATTTTTTGAATAACGGGATTCTTAAGATTCCTAAAGAAGAATTCGCAGTCGTAAGAGTAGGACGCGTTAAGTATAACGTACCGGTTGCAAAAACTTTGGCGCAGAAAGAACGGGGACTGATGTACGTTAAAAAAATCCCTGAAAATTCCGGCATGCTTTTCGTTTTTAAAAAGAAAGTAGATTATCCGTTCTGGATGAAAAATACATTAATTCCTTTAACCGCTCTTTTTATAAATGACGGCAAGGTCGTTTCGCAGGTTAATATGACTCCGTGCAAGACGCCAAAGTGTAAGTTCTATCCGCCGTTCGTTTATTACAGATATGCTATGGAAATTAATTTAACGCATAAAAATTTAATAGGAAAGAAAGTAAAAATCGGAGGTGATTTATAGTGAAAATTAAAGACAAAATTATTTTTATTAAAGACGCCCTATTAACGGCTTCTTTAATAGTTTTAACGCAGGTAACTTCGGCTTACGCTCAGCTTCCTTGGGATTCTAATTTATCTACCGTTGAGTCCGATATGACGGGGACCGTCGCTAAAATATTGTCCGTCGTAGCAGTGGTAATAGCGGGCGTAGGTCTTGCGCATTCTGAAGACGGTTCTTGGAAAAAAACTGCATTTAAAGTCGCTCTCGGCGTTTCGATCGCTATGGCGGCTGCTGCATGGGTGAACGCACTATGAGAAAATCCCCGCTGCATTTTGCGCTTCTGTGGCCGCTTACCGTCGGCGGAGTGGACAGAAGCATAGGAATACTTTTAGGCACTGCTACTATAGCTTTAACGGACGCGGCGGGGGGCTGGTGGCCTATTCCGATAGGATTGGGTTTATTTTGGGTCTTTAGGGAAATCTTTAAAAAAGACCCTTTTATAATTAATATTTATAAAAAATATTCGAGGCAGAAAGAAAAATATTATTAATTAATGGAGGTTTTATGTATTTAGAAGAGGACTTGAAAAAAGGCGAAAGCGTCGTAACGGGTAAAGACGTTCCTAAAACTAAAGAAGAAGCTTTAGAAAAAGGTTACGAATTAGATGAGGAGGAATAATGGCTATTAAAGATTACAGGGCTGAATTAACGGATAAGATAATAAAGCAGATGGAAGAAGCCGTAGAAGGAAATAAGAATTGGAATTTGCCGTGGAATAAAATTGCGGTAGGCTCTCCCGAAAATCCTTTATCGGGAACTAAATACACGGGAATGAACAGGCTGCTTCTTACTATGAGCGCCATGGAAAAAGGTTTGCCGAATAAGTGGGTAACTTATAAGCAGGCGCAGAAAGAAGGCATTCAGGTAAAAAAAGGCGAAATAGGATTTCCTATAGAAAAATGGGGGATATACGATTTCTGGCTTACTAAAGAAGGCGGAAAACTTAAGATAAATAATAATAAAGCCGCAGACATTGCTAACGTAACCGCTATAAATATTAATTTTAAAAACGGAAAATCTATCAATAAAGACGATGCAATTTTTACGGGCAAAGAAGGAACTAATTATTCTTTTAAAGAGGCGCAGGAACGATTCGGCATACCTTATATTAAAACTTTCGCGGTATTTAATGCGGCGCAACTAGAAAACGATACCGTGAAATGGCTTGATAATCCCCTGAAAGACTTAAAAGAACCTGAGAAAATAGAAAAAGCGGAAAATATAATGAGCGCCATGGAAAAAGACGGACTTAAATTCGAATACGGCGGGAACAGGGCGTATTATTCCCCTTTAATAGATACCGTCCGTTTGCCTGACAGAAGGCAGTTTGAAAAGCCGGAAGATTTGTACGGAACGGCTCTTCACGAAATAGGACACGCGACGGGACATCAAAAGAGATTAAACCGGCAGTTCGGAGTATTCGGAGACGAAAGATACGCGAAAGAAGAATTAAGAGCGGAACTTTCGTCTTACTTTTTAGCGGCCGAAACCGGAATAAAATTTAATAGCGGCAGTTCCGCTACGTATCTTAACAGCTGGATTAAGGCTCTACAGGAAGACAAAAACGAGATATTCAAAGCCGCAAAAGACGCCGGAAAGGCGGTAGATTATATTATGGAAAGGACTAAGGAACTTAAAAAAGATATGGAAGTAGGAAAAGACGCTTTTTCTAAGGACTTAGAAAGTCGTCTTGAAAAATCTAATAAATTAGCGAGGTAGTTATGGACTTACGGGAAATAGAAGCCGAAATTAAAGAAATAGAATCGCAAATAAGTTCTTTAGTTTTTAAAAAGAATTCTCTTCTTAAACTTAAAGAAGGACTTACTAAAAAAAACGAAAAGAAAATAACTAAAAAAATGGGAGGGCGTTATGGAAATTAAGGGATTTTCCGCATACGACGACGGCGTTGCCGCTAAAATCTCAGACGGGAAATATATCGCGTCGTTCGACAAGCAAAAACTGCCGAAGAAATTTAATAAAATAATAGACTATATGAGACGCGAGAATTTAAAAGAGTATTTAACCGACCCTCAGGTAGTGTCTTCTTCGAATATGACTTTAATCGTAGGACGTCTCAAACCGGGCGTTAAACCCGACGAAGTTTTTAAGAAAGACCTTAGCTATTGCGAAGATTTATTAAAAAAATCCCCTATACTAGCAATGGAACCAAACGATAAATTAACTCCGTATGAAGGCAAATTAGTCAATGCGAATACTTTCGGGGTAATAAAGATATCGAATAACGAAATCTCCGTTAAAACTAACGATCCGAAAGTGCTTGCGTTAGGTCATGAAAAAAACGGGGAGGTTAAACTTAAAAATACGGAAGAAAATAAGAAGAAACTTCTTTTTGCGGCAAATCCCCAGACGGGAAGATGGCAGGCAGAAGGCGAAGAAACTATGAAACATATAGCTTCTACAATGCACAAATTCGCCGACGTGATGCCTATCGTGCATTACGGAGAACTTACTCCCGAACTTGAAAAAAAAGGTTTCGGCACGTTTAAGAACCATGTTCATAAATCTTTGGGGCTTAAAATACAATGATAGATTTAAAAAAGTATCAAAAAGCAAATCTTAAGCCTTCCGTGAGCGAACTTCTGCCTCTGTTTTCTTTAGCCAATGAAAGTACTATAAGGCTCAAAGACGAGGGCTTATGCGCTTTATATAGAGTAAAAGGAATAGACTCCGAAACTTCCGGTAAAGATTCTTTCGATTATTACGGAGGTAGGCTCGAAGACGCTTTAAAGGGGCTTAACGAGAACTGGACCGTATCGTTTTTCTTAATAAGGAAAAGAAACTACTACTATCCCGACGTGGAATTTAAATCTTCCGTATCCCGTTATATAGACGAAAAGTATAAAGAAAGAATTCTAAGAAACAAAAACTATATAAATAATATATTTTTGTCATTTACGTACAGGGAAAATAAATCTAAATTAAAAATATTTAAAAAAGTTTTCGAAAGAGACGGAAAAAAAATATCGGAAAAAATAAAAACCTTAAGCGAGAAAAAAACTAAAGAAGAAGTTATCAAAGAACTTAAGGAAAGATTAAGGTATTTAAATTCCGAATTAAACGGAATTACGGAAGCTTTACCTAAGCTTGGACTTGAAAGGCTTAAAGACGAAGAACTTTTAGCCTCTTATTATTTTATACTTAATCCTGCAAAAGATTTAAGGAAAGGAATAAGGCTTCCGGATTACGCTTTTTTAGACGAGTATTTGACTGATTTTACCGTGGACGCGGACTACGAGGAAGCTATTAAATTAGACTCTTATATTTATAAGGTCTTAAGCGTAAAAGATTATCCGCAGGAAACCGAACCGGGAGTATTGGACGGTCTTCTTTCGTTAGATAAAGAACTGAAATTTTCCGCCTCTTTTTCTTTCTATTCAAAAGAGAACGCAAAAAAAGAGATGCAAAAAAGAAGAAGGCATTATTTCGTAACGAGAAAAACCCTTCTTCATCAGGTATCCGAAACGGCGACCGGCGAGGAAACGCAGTTAATAGACCCCGTTAAAATGAGTTACGTTTACGATGCCGAAGAGTCCCTTCAGGAACTTGACCTAGTGCGCGGATTCGGAATGAGTTCCGTTAATTTTATAGCATGGGGTCATACCGAAAAAGAAGCCGACGAGGGAGTCGTAAAAATAACCGGAGTATTAAAGGATAAATCTTATCAGGTTCTTAATGAAACATTAAACAAGCTTTCCGCTTATTTCTCGGCGGTGCCGGGAGGAGAGAAATTAAATCAGCGGCGCTTTATGGTTAGTCTCGGCAATTTCGTCGATTACATTCCTTTCAGGACGATTTTAATAGGCGATAAGCAAAATTCTCATCTTAAGGCGCCCGCTCTTTGCGCTTTCGAAACTAAGCATAAAACCTTATTCTACTTCAATTTTCACGTAAAAGACGTAGGGCATACGGCGATGTTCGGACCGACGGGGGCGGGTAAATCGGTTCTTTTAAATTTCTTGGCTTCGCAGTATATGAAATACGACCCTCAAATATATTTTTTCGATTACGGTTATTCTGCAGAAATATTGTCTTTAGCCCAAAACGGCCTTCACATCGATTTTAAGCCGGAAAAAAGAACTTACCTTAATCCGGTCGCTTTAATTACGACGAAAGGCGGCAAAAGCTTTTTAAGGGATTTTCTTCAGGTACTAATCGAATCTTTCGGCTATGTTATGGACGACGAAGACTTAAAGCATTTATGGAAAGGAATAGAACTCGTATCCAGTCTTCCTAAAAATAAACACGTCCTTGAGAGTTTTTCAAGTGTCCTTCCGCAGAGCCTTTCGGAAAAACTAAGACCGTGGACGACGGGAGAATATAAATATTATTTTAATAATCCGGTGGACATGTTAAGTTTATCTAAATATAGCGTATTCGAGATGAAGAACTTAAGCGGCAATAATAATTCGAAAGTAATAGCCCCTCTTCTAATGTACTTATTCGAAAGAATAGATTCTTCTTTAAGTTCCTTAATTCCTACCGTAATATTTTTGGATGAATCCTGGTTTGAACTGCAGCATCCCATTTTTGCGACGAAAATGCAGGAATGGCTTCAGACTTTAAGGAAATTAAATACGGTGGTAGTATTCGCTACCCAGGACCTTATGCACGTCGCGGAAAATCAAAGAATGCTTTCGAGCGTTCTAACCAACGTATCAACTAAGATATTCCTTCCGAACTTCAAGGCAGATACGACGGATATGAAAAATCTCTATACGAATACTTTCGGACTTACCGAAAACGAATTCAATATGGTCCTAACCGGCAACGAAAGAAGGGATTATCTTATCAAGCAGGAAAGCGTAACCCGCCTTGCGCAGCTTAACTTAGACGAAAATATAACTTCTTTAATCCAGTCGGACGAATACGCAAGACGCCTTGCAAAAGCGGTAAAATTGAAAGAAGGCGACGACTGGTTCATAAATTACGTAGAACATTTTAAGAAACGAACGCCTTTAAAAGAGGTAGAAGACCTTAGCGAATATTTCGTAAGTTAAATATGCTATAATAACATTATGAAATTAGAAAATCTTGAGTCGGAAATGAAGAACTTAAGGGAAATATTAAGGATGCTTTAGAATGCCATTTGGAGAATAAACCCGATATTCCGCACGTTGTAAGACTTCATCGAACAATTGTTTAACTAATTCCTACAAAAACCCCTACATAAAAAATATACCGCACTGAAAAATTAATAATTTCAATAAGTTAAAAATCACACTGTCAGACTACGAATCTGCAGGCCGGGGGTTCGAATCCCTCTGGGCGCACCACTCAAAACCATTTTGCTCGCAAAAACATGGCGCAAGTCGTGGAT